>CAZJBZ010000010.1:0-26420 GCA_964543975.1 uncultured Spirochaetales bacterium | reverse complement strand
GCTTATGACAACCATATGTTCCGTCATACACCCGTCATTTGCGTTGTCGCGTCCCGTAATTCACGAGACAACGCCCACAGCTGTTGGCCCAGGCTTCCGGCCCGAGTTCTACATCGATGTGCCCGGCGATTTCTCTGAAGAAGACGGCTGGGTATCAATTGACAAGAATATCCAGCACCGTCGTGCCGTGCTCACCAACGGCATGAACGTCGCCGTTGACGGTCGCGTAATCACCTCTGGTGCACCAATCAACAATGCAACAGTTTTCAGCGCTCTTGGCCGCGAGATCGCAAGCATCAAAGCTGACGGCAAGGTCAGGACTCTTGACCTGGGCGCCAAATTCGCCCCGACACAGGGTGTGTACTTCGTGCGTGTCAATACCACGCTTGGCTCGACTGTTCTTCGCTGGCTGCCGGCCGAGAAGTAAACCGCTGCGCATGGCATTGAACCCGGAGGGTTCAATACCGGAGTGTTGGAAAGGTGGATACCTGGAGTGATGGATCCACAAGCCATTGTAGAAAGAAATACACAGCCCTGCTCAGAAATGAGTGGGGCTTTTTTTGCGTCGTGCGCCATGTCGGCGCTGGATAACCGTGGAGCGAAAGCGAAGCGGAAAGTGACTTGGAGGGTGTAAGTCCCTCCAGGGAAACCCGATGGCCGGCGGGAATGCGCCTGGACTGAAAGTTGCGCCCCGTTTGGTTAACCCGGGTTCGACAGATCCCCCCGCATAGTACGTATTTTTCCCGGGTTGATTGGATTACACTTTTTTTGTTTGGTCACGGGGAGGTTACCAATGATACAGAAGATTCTTATTGCCAACAGGGGTGAAATAGCGGTGCGCATCATACGCACCTGCCGGGAAATGGGAATCGAAACAATCGCTGTCTATTCTGAGGTGGATAAAGACTCGTTGCACGTACGGCTGGCCGATGAAGCGTATTGCATCGGTAAATCTCGCAGCGAGGAATCCTACCTTCGGTTCTACCAAATTGTATCCCTGGCCCTCAAACACGGGGCTCAGGCTATCCATCCCGGCTACGGGTTTCTTTCCGAAAATGAAGAATTCGCGGCGTTATGCTCATCCATGAAGGTGATATTCATCGGTCCATCCGCATCTGCAATTGCAAAAATGGGAGACAAAGCCGTGGCACGGCGTACGATGAGTGATGCCGGCGTTCAGGTGCCGCAAGGAAGCAACGGTGCGGTTGATTCATTGAAGAAAGCAATTTCCATTGCGCGACAAGTCGGCTACCCTCTGTTGCTCAAGCCCTCTGCGGGAGGCGGCGGCAAGGGGATGCGCGTAGTGCGCAGTGAAGAGGAACTCAAACAGGCGCTGCAGGCTGTTGCGGGTGAGTATACGGTAGGTGAACAGCATATTGTGGGTAATAATCCTGCGGTACAAGCTTACTACCCCCTGCGAGGGCAAACAGGCGGTGGTGTCGAAGGATGGATCGTCAGCCTCTTAGGAATAGGGTACGGGGGGGAAATGAAAATACTTGCAGGTTATGAATTGTCAGGAGAGATTTTTTCCGCAATTCTTATGGATAACCAAGAAACCCCCGGATTGGGGAAGAAGGCGGAGAAACCGGAATATATGAAAAAGTTTATCGGAACCGGAGAAGCTGAACCGGTCCCTACGAGTAAGGACCAATTGACTCAGGAGCAGGCTGACGCCGTCACGGGCGCCACTATTACGTTTGTTGGGATTGGTAAAGCGATTGGTGAGGGATCGACATTCGTTTCCGAGTTAGGAGGTGAACAATGATTGAAGAGTTTACCAAAGGTTTGATTCGGGAAAATCCAATTTTCATCATAGTGCTGGGACTATGCCCGGCTTTAGCTGTCAGTACCCAGGTTGTTAACGCTCTCGGCATGGGAGCCGGTGTTATCTTTGTTCTGCTTGGTTCAAACTTTTTCGTAAGTGTTCTCAAAGATTTCATTCCCCAGAAGGTTCGAATACCCGCCTACATCGTCATCATTGCGTCGTTCGTTACGATTGTCGATCTTTCGCTCCAGGCGTTCTCCCCGTCACTTTCGAAAAGCTTAGGAGTCTTTGTACAGCTGATTGTTGTCAACTGCATCATTCTGGGGCGGGCGGAAGCTTTCGCAAGTAAAAAGACCCTTTCCGAGTCTCTCCTCGACGCATTGGGCATGGGTATAGGATTTACTTTCGGTCTCTTGCTCATCTCCTTTTTCAGGGAGGTGCTTGGTTCAGGCACAATTACCCTCTTTGCGCTCGGGGATTTCAACGGGGTCATACGGGTGCCTTATCTCTATTCCGCGCCCGCGCGCGTCATTGCCTTATCGACAGGAGCACTTCTGGTAGTGGGTTATCTTAAAGCTTTTTTTGATTGGATGGTTGCGAAAAAGCAGGAGAGTTCATCATGACCTATGTTGGAATACTAATCACCTTCGTTTTTATCAACAATTTCATTCTGACCCAATTCTTAGGCCTTTGTCCTTTCATCGGTGTTTCAAAAAATGTCGAATCCGCTGTCGGTATGGGATTTGCCGTCACCTTTGTTATGTCTCTAGCTTCTCTTATCACATGGGCGGTATTTCACTTCATTCTAGTTCCTTTGGATATCCAATTTCTACAAACCATTACCTTTATTCTTGTGATAGCCTCTTTAGTGCAATTTGTGGAAATGATTATCCAAAAGATATCCCCTCCTCTTTACAAGGCACTGGGTATCTATCTCCCGCTGATCACTACCAATTGCGCGGTATTAGGGATTGCATTGATTGCAGTTAGAAATGAATACAACGCCATTGAAAGCTTTATCGCGGGAATAGCGGCGGGATTGGGCTTTCTTCTCGCTATTCTCCTCATGTCTACCATCCGCGAAAAGCTGGACAGCGAATGGGTACCGAAACGTCTCAAGGGAATACCGATTGCGTTCATTACCGGCGGGCTTATGGCGCTGGCTTTTATGGCTTTCGACAAGGCGCTCCTGAGAAACCTTATCGGATAATAGGAAGGAGCAGAAAATGAATTTTATGGAAATTGTCTATTCTTTTATTTCGGTCGCGGCGCTTGGGGCGGTATTGGGTATAGGACTCGCCATTGCGTCTCGTCTCTTGGCCGTCAAAAAAGACGAAAGGATTGAAAAAGTAGAAAATCTGCTTCCCGGTCTTAACTGTGGGGCGTGCGGTTTTGCAGGCTGCGCCTCATACGCGGAGGCTATCGTGGAAAGTGATGAAGAATTGACAAAATGCAGTCCGGGCGGTGCGGAAACGGCCACGGCATTAGCTGAAGTCATGGGTAAGGAGGTGGATGTCTCAGCTGAAAAACGGGTCGCTCAGGTCCATTGCCGGGGCACAAAGGCAACTTCGTCCTACCTTTATCAATACAGAGGATTGAAAGATTGTAACGCACTGCATCTCCATTTTGACGGGGATAAAGAGTGCAAACATGGCTGTTTAGGACTCGGAAGCTGTATCAAGGTGTGTCCGGTGGATGCTATCGATTATGACGCGGAGGGTTGTGTTTGGGTAGACCGGGATACATGCATTGCGTGCGGAAAATGCATCGATATTTGTCCTACCGGCGTTATACAATGGATTCCTTATGATGCCGATTATATTGTCGCATGTAATTCGAATGATAAAGGCGGAAAGGTGAAAAAATATTGTTCGGTCGGTTGCATCGGATGTAAAATTTGCGAAAAGAAAGCA
This sequence comes from uncultured Spirochaetales bacterium, assembly GCA_964543975.1. Taxonomy (GTDB): domain Bacteria; phylum Spirochaetota; class Spirochaetia; order SPDA01; family CAZJBZ01; genus CAZJBZ01. Next base: position 22,742 of record CAZJBZ010000010.1, on the reverse strand, counting down.
CCGGAAGGTGGATTCAAAGTAGAAGATTTTCTATCCCGCATAGATTATGGCGCGAGCGGGGACAGAAAAGCAGGGGCCGATGCCTGTCCGACAAAATGCATCATTTCTGTAGAAAGGACAAAAACGGAAAAAGCAGTACAAGAAGAAGAAATAAAAGAGAAAGCGACGACACAATAGATGCGCAATCGATGAATAAAGTAAAACTGATTTTTGGTACATATAACAGCCTATCGCCGGGCAATTACGATTATATCTTTGAACAAGCGTATCAAAAAGCATATAGACCTTTTTTAACCGTTCTCTACAATTTTCCGGCTATAACGGTTACTCTTCAATACTCGGGAATTCTGCTTCAATGGTTGGAGGAGTATCATCCTGAGTTTATCATGCTTCTCAATGAGATGGTCAAACGACGACAGGTGGAATTATTGACAGGAGGTTTTTTCGATCCTGTCTTTACGCTTATTCCTCCTTCCGACCGTATCGGTCAAATTGAGAAGCTCACCACCTATTTACGAAAAAAATTCGGGAAAAGGCCCAGGGGCTGCTGGATAACTGAGTTGTCGTGGGAACCGAGTTTTGGATCTATGTTTACTACATGCGGAATCAATTACGTTTTTCTCGATGAACGACAATTTTTTGCGTCCGGTTTGACTACGAATGTTTTATTAGGCCCCTGTATCACCGAGGACCAAGGGAAGACCCTTTTGGTCTTTCCGCTTACAACCTCGATTGCTTCGAAAATACCGAATGATGAGCCTGAAGAAATTCTCAATGATATTTTGGCATATACCCGGTTTGATGAAGAGGTTGTTATCTCGTGTATAACAAACGGTAAATTATACGGTTTTTCGGATGAGGCATTTGACAGATACTATGAAAAGAAATGGTTCGAGCGGTTCTTCACCCTCATTCAAGAGAATCACGATAAGATTGATGTGACAACACCATGGAAATGCAGCAAAACAGTTACGCTAAGGAAGCGGGGTTATTTCCCGACGACATCATCGAAAAGCGCCGTTGAAATGCTTTCTGGAGGGGACCTCGAGTCTGAGAAAGATTCTTATAACGCTGACACGCATAGAAGCTTTTTTAAAGGTTTCCTTCGAAAGTACCGTGAGAGCAATCTGATCTACGCTAAGATGATATATACGGGAATCCTTGTCAATCAGATTCGCGGTGACAAATCCAGAAAAAAAGCGGCCCGGGAAGAGTTATGGAGGGGGCAGAACAATTATGTTTTTTGGCATGGAAATGAACCGGGAATCTATTCTAATCACCTGCGAAAAACGGCCTACAATGCGCTCATCGAAGCGGAGAAGATAACCCATGAGAAGGGAATGTTTATTCCCTCGATTATTAAGACCGATTTCGATTTTGATGGTATTTTGGAGTATCTCTTCCAGGGGCACGAACTCAATGGGTACGTGCATAGCACGGGCGGCACTCTTTTTGAATTGGATTACCTTCCGGTCGGTTGGAACTATCTCGATACAATGAATCGATATAAGGAACCCTATCATATCGATTCATCGAAAAAATTATGTTTTGATTCATTTCTTCGGAAAGCTTTTCTCGACCGGTTCTTTAAAAAAGAAGATACCATTAACGATGTAGAAACAAATACGCTTAGTGATTCGGGTGATTTTATCGGGGCTGAATATCAGGTTGAGAACATCAACAGAGAGCACAATGAATTGTTACTAGGCGTTTCCGGCAAGATTTCTTTTTTATCAGATAAGCCCGCGGTAACAGTAAAAAAGAACTACATCTTTAAGAAATCCTCGATCGATGTTTATTATAAAATTGATGGAGAAAGTGAAGAGGGCATTCCTCTCCTTTTCGGCACGGAAATCAATCTTTCTTTAGCATCCGATGGGCGGGAAAGCCAAAGACTCCATGTAATTGGTGCGAAAGGGCGGAGAGAAATTGGGGCGGGCAAAGAAGAGTCGGAGCAGATAACGGAAGTTGAAATACAAGATCTCTATAATGATGTCGTGGTAACGCTCTCATCAACAAACCCCTTTGATCTGTGGAGTCTGCCCCTAAAAACAGAAATTCTTGACGAAAACCGCTGGGTATCCATTTACCAATCCACCTGTTTCATTCCCCGGTGGAAATTGACGGTAGGAGGGGCTGAAAGTTGGGAGACGCGTTTAAGTATCCGGTTCGATCAATTATAGATGTCGTTTACAAGAGAAGTTAGGTCCTGCTTTCAAAACGAAAAGAGGTGAGTTTCTTGCAAGTGCCTCAGGTAATTGCCTTTAGCTGCGAAGTTTTCGGAAAATAGCGTCGAACCAGGGAGCGGTTTGGGAATAAAATTCCTCCTTGACGAGAAGGAATTCCATGAACGCATCACGGTACTTCTTTAAGAAGTACCGTGTCTGACCCAAATAGAAATGCGCCCGCCGTTCAAGTTGTTCCGAGTGATGCGTACTTAAGAAGTCTTTCAGCTGCCGTTCCGTTTCCTGCCATTTTTTCTCTGCAAAGTAAGAGTCTATTATGGATTTCAATGTGTACTCTTCGCCTCCACTTTCGACTTCCGGTTGATCAGCCTCCAAAATGACCGGAATTTGTTCAGGTGCCGAGACAACGGTTATTGTTTTAAGGGTAGCCGCCACCGCCTTGCTTGTAGCCGGGTTGAGTTCCTCAGTCTTTTCCGGGATAAGTATGTTTAAAGGTCCGAATTTATTACCCGTTTCTACCTCCATAGGAAGGGGATAGAGAGGCAGCGGCAAAGAACGGCGGAGCGTCGTTTTCGGTAATCCGGTACGCGTTCCTAAAGATAAACGAGCCGGAATTGTTGTTGCGTTTTCTCTTAGAGTAAAATCGATTTTGTCCACTTTGACAAGTTCAATGTCTATGATGCCATAATAGTATGAGATACCCGGGACAGGGAAGTCTCGGAAACTTGTTTGTGAACTTGGGATAATCTGTAACGGGGTTGCTTTGATGATGTCGGACCGATCTAAAAGAGGCTCCGTATGTCTATAGATAATAAGATCTCTGCCCGGTGTGTCTGTCTCAAAGGAAATTATTACAGAATCTTCTTTTATTTCGGTATGTATCGTGGTAACAGTTGCCGCTATGGCTTCGATCTCTTTTGATTTTTTTACTGCAATCCCATTTACCGACTTATTTCGGAAGGGTATAAAAAGTTTGAATAGCTTATTTTTTTGTTTTGCCAGAACCACATAGTAATATGTCCCTTTTTCGACAGGTTTGTCGATAAAATATTCTACACCCTCTTCAACTTCACCCACTTTTTCAGCCTGAGGGAAATTTTGTTCCGTAATCTCTTCAGTATGCCGGTATATTTCGTAGGTTCCCTCAATATCTTCAGAATCCGACCAGGTTAACTTTACTATTGACTCGTCAGCTATTATTTTTAATCGAGATATAAAAGGAGCAAATACATCCTGTTGTTGTCCAAAGAGGGTGACAAGAGAGAAGCAATACACAAAAAGTAATAAAACGGTTAGTTTACGTCCCATACTACTATAATAGTCGGATTTTCTTTGATAAGTCCATAGAAAAAGTTTTACATTCTAGGGTTTGACAGAAAAAAAAGTTCTCCCTACACTATGCACATGTTTGTAGCTGTAGTGTGTGATATTGCGAGTGACGATCATAAAAATGAAGTGTATGAACTTCTTGGTCTGTACGGATTCAAGAACGTCATCAAAGATGTTTTTGAATCAACGAAAATACAAGAAAAAACCTTGTTAAGGCTGAAAAGAGACATCGACAGGGCAACGGATTTTTATGATAAGGTACGGTTTTATCAGTATCCTTTTGAAGACACACTATCAATAACCAATTTGTCGAAAAAAAAATGGCGTAGAACCATATTAAGATTATAGATGCAGAGTGAAAAGGAGCTTTCAATGATAAATGAACTGCATGAAGCGATAGAGTCTCTATCCACGGATATCCACCAAACGTGGAGGAGTCTTTGACCCTGATTCATTAGAGAACAAGATAAAAGAACTGGAATTACAAACTGCCGATCCCGAATTATGGAACGACAGGGAAAGGGCTGAATCAGTACTTACCGAATTGACAAAAGCGAAAAAACGTTACGAGCCTTGGAAGAAACTCAAAAATGATGTAGAAGAGCTGGAGGAACTGTGTAGTTTAGCGATTGAAGAGGATGAAGCGAGCTTAGCATGGGAGATTGAAAGTAATCTGAAAAACCAACAGAAACGGTATGAAGAGCTCAGGTTGTTGGTATTGTTGGGCGATGAATTTGATTCCGGGCCGGCATTTTTGTCCATTCATTCCGGGGCCGGAGGTACCGAAGCCTGCGATTGGGTCAGTATGCTGCTGCGCATGTACACACGATGGGCGGAACAGAAGGGTTTTTCAATTGAGATACTTGATTTGCTGGAGGTCGAAGGAGGTATTAAGTCCGTCACTTTACAGGTGGATGGGGATTATGCCTACGGATACCTTAAAGGCGAATCGGGAATACACAGGCTTGTACGCATATCTCCCTTCGATTCAGGAGCTCGGCGGCATACCTCTTTTGCGTCAGTCTATGTTTCCCCTGTGATCGATGAAGATGTCGAAGTCGATATCAGATCTGAAGATATTAGAATCGATACCTATCGAGCACAGGGCGCCGGTGGCCAACACGTTAATAAAACCGACTCCGCGGTACGAATTACCCATTTCGAGACCGGTATTGTTGTCCAATGTCAAAATGAACGAAGTCAGCATAAAAATAAGGCAACCGCAATGAAAGTGCTTCGTTCCAAACTCTATGAACGTTATAAGAGTGAGATGGACCAGGATCAGCAGGAGAAAATGCAGGAAAAAAAGGATATTTCCTGGGGCAATCAGATTCGGTCGTATGTTTTTCAACCATATACCATGGTAAAAGATCATAGAACAAAGAAGGAGACAGGGAATATCCAGTCAGTCATGGATGGAGCACTTGACGGATTTATCGAAGCATATCTCAAATGGAATAGATCCAATAGCAATATGTAATGAAAATACGGGTATTAGTAGTTGATGATCTTTCATTTATGCGGGACGCAATCAGAGGTATTCTGGAGTCCGGAGGAATTACCGTTGTCGGCGAGGCACGTACCGGCAGGGAAGGAATCGCCGCTATGGAAGCGACAAAGCCGGATATCATTATTCTCGATATAACCATGCCCGAAATGGACGGATTGACGGCGTTGACCCATATGAAAGAAAGGAACTCTAAAGTTAAAGTCATAATGTGTTCGGCCATCGGGCAACAGAAGGCCATTATTAAGGCTATACAGTTAGGCGCTGTGGATTTTATCGTAAAACCTTTTAAGGCGGAGAGCCTTGTGTCCGCGGTACTAAAGGCGGCCTTACGTGAATAGACTCCATTCTTTTTTTTTCGTGTTGTCTTTTTTATTACCTCTTCACGTGGCGGCCCCGGATACCGAGTTTTCTCTGCCCACCGATACGAAGCAGACATGGAATATTGGCGTTACGAAATTGCTCGGTACAGAGGTATCGGAGGAGTATCACTATTTGGAAAGCAGCATTCCTCGGATTGTGCTGGAAACCATCTCGCGCTGTGAAAACCATCGGTTTAAGAAAGAAGAAAAGGCGGCATATCAGCTAAAATTGATCGAAAATAATATTCAAAAGTTGAAGAAACAACTCAGTAATTTACTCGAAAGCAAAGATAAGGAATTCTTTAATTTTGAGAAAAACAGAGCGGAACGCGAAAGGCTGGATTTAAGAATAACACAAATACGAGAAGAACTTGCTTTTCTTGAGGATGCCTTTTCCGATGAGATTAAAATCGAAGAGGAAAAACCGGTCATTGTCGTACAAAAAAACGAGATGTCACAACTGTTGGATTATCCGTTAGTATCACCACGGGAAACCGGAGAACGGAAAAATATCGATCTACTGATATACGGTTTCCTGGAAGAGATTGAGGGGTACCTTTTTATTGAAGTAAGAGCATGGAATAGTAGTTTCGAAACTGATGTTTTTAAATATACCGGCGGGTTCTCGGTGGAAGAAGTACAGAACAATGCAGAAATTATCGGACAAAAGCTGCTGAGTGTTGTATTGGGACATGATTGGGCGGAACTGACCGTACGTACAAAACCGGAAACGGGCGAAATATACATAGAAGATCAATTTTACGGACAAGGAGTAGTGAGAAACCTTCTTCTTACCCCGGGGACCTATACCGTTTTTGTTGAGAGACAAGGTTACGAAACGGTAGAACGGAGCGTTACTTTACAACCGGAAGAAAAAAAGAGTATCGATATTTCTCTTTCCTCAATAGTAACGCAAAAGGTCCGGCTGGAGAGTACTCCCTCCGGTGCCGATGTTTATATCGGTTCGGTTTGGCAGGGTAAGACACCCCTTACCGTCATTAGACCGACTGAAAAACGGGAACTAATACTGAAGAAGGAACAATACCGGTATGAGATGTCTTATCTTCATTCTCAAACAGATTCAATTCTCTCCTTTACTCTTTCGCCCGACCTTTTTGATTGGGAAAAGTATCTTGAAAAGAAACGAAACTCCTTCTACCTTTCTTTAGGAGTATTCGCTCTTTCGGTCCCGGTCCCGATTATCCTTTTCAGTGTTACTGAGGACCTTGCGGCCGGGTTTGAAATCGCATATGCGGAGAGAGATGTGGACCAGATGCGGATAATTCATAACAGGGCTAATATAACGTATCATTCCTATCTAGGCGGGCTATTTATCGCGACAACTCTCTTGGTTAATACCTTTATTCAACTTATCGATCTGTTGTCGACGAGTACTCAACGGTAAAACGGAGGATTTCAGGGTGAAAAAAAAATTAGGAGATCGTATAAAAGAACTCTTCACTAAGAAACCCGCAACGGATGATTTTTTTGAAGAATTGGAAGATATTCTAATAGAGGGGGATATCGGAGCAACTGAGACTATGGAAGTTGTTGACTCGCTGCGGGAGCGAAGCAAAAAGGAAAAAGTAGGAAGTAAGGAAGAATTACAGGAGGCGCTTAAATTACTCCTTTCGGATTATCTTAAAGCCGTTGATCTGAAGCTGTCGAACGATGAAATGGAGCTTTTTCTTGTCCTCGGAGTAAATGGTGTCGGGAAGACGACAACTATAGCAAAATTGGCTGAATTTTACGTTCCGGAGACAGGGAGGAAAAACATTGTCTTGAGTGCCGCCGATACCTTCCGGGCGGCCGCTATCGATCAACTAAAGCACCATGCTCAACAACTCGGCATGCGAATCATAGCACAACAGTACGGAGCAGATCCCGGTGCTGTCATTTATGATACTATTGAAAGCGGTAAGGCAGGTAAAACACGCCTGGTCTTGGCCGATACGGCAGGACGGATGCATAATAAAGCTAATTTGGTTAAAGAATTACAAAAAATCGACAAAATAGTTTCAAAGAAATTAGAGAGATCTCATTATCGGAAAATTCTGGTTATAGATGCGACCACCGGTCAAAACGGTTTCCGCCAAGCAGAAATATTCCACGATGCGGTTGGAGTCGACGCGATTGTATTGGCAAAATATGACAGCACCGCCAAGGGAGGTATTGCCATATCGATATCGAGAAAACTAGGAATTCCTTTCGCATTTCTCGGCACCGGTGAGAAATATACGGATTTAAAACTATTTAAGAAAGAAGATTACCTTGATGCGCTTCTCGGAATCACTTCTTAGGACCTCCTTTCTCCTTCTCGTTTGGGCTGTATCGATTGTACCGCTCTTCAGTGAAACAGAACTATACCGTTCGAATGAGATCGGTATGACCTTAGAGCAAATTTCACAATACAGAAGGGATGAGTTCGAATACGTGCTTTCCATTGAAGCACTGGAAGAGAAGAAAACGCTGACCCTTTTCAAAAATGGAGAAGAGTATAAAAAATGGGTCAAAGCCCGGCAAGGCGGAAATCAATCGATTGTTACCTATTTTGAAAAAAAAGACTTGATTAGCGAGACAGTCTATTCAGAAAATCGGGTGGGTGAAGAACGGTTTTATAGCGAGGAGCAACTAACGGAACTGCACAAATATCATTATAGGGGAGGAGCTTTGTCCCATATTGTCGTTTCCAACAGTGAAGGAGAAATCCTTTATGAACTTCATTACCTTCACACCTCAAGCGGCAGATTAAAGCAGGTGAAGAAAGTAATTCCGGAAATGGACACCGAGCACGTATCGAACTATTTGTTTTCAGGCGGCAATTTGATTGAAGAGTGGCATGGAGATGAAAAAGCGGGTGATTTTTTTCGTTTTACCGATGAAGGAACACTCTTGTCCCATGAACAGTGGTCAGGGACCGCCTTGACGGCAATCGAGGAACAAAAGAGGGGGGGGGGAACGGCAGGTACAGTTACCGTCAGTGAAAATATAGACAAAGGGATTGTACGCTATACCTATCGTAATGAAGAGGGGAGAGTAATTCGTGAAAAAGCAGAAAAGAATGAACGGTTGTTGGAAGAAATACAGTTTACATACGAAGGTGAAAATCTTGGCTATAAGAGACGCCACACCCCGGGGTTGTTGGAAGAGTGGGAATATGTTTATGATGGCGGAGAATTAAATGAGGTAAAGTACAGCAAGAATGGTGATGTAAAGGTGATAACGGTTTACACCTCCAATGAAACCTACCATGAGGATATCTATCGAAAAGGAAAGCCGTTTTTGCGGGTGTTTTTTGAAGATAATGTCAAAGTAAAAGAGGAATTCATATATAGTGAAGAATGATTGGGTTTTTTTCATTGCCGCCCGTTATTTTCGTTCAAAAAGAAAGGATAAAAACTTAGCCCCTTCCGCTCTTTCGGTTCTAGGAATTGCGGTGGGGGTAATGACCCTCATCTCGGTTTTAGCGGTTATGAACGGATTTCAGTTGGGTTTTATCGAGGATATCTTAGAAATAAGTTCCTATCATTTGAGAATTGAAACTGAGGAGGGGGCAATTCCTCGAAATAAACTATCCGAATTGAGGCAATTGGGTGAGGTGAGGGCTGTTCTTCCTTTTGTTGACTTTCAAACTTTGGTTCAGGGAAAGTACTCCTCTCTCGACGCGTGTTTTATTCGGGGTGTACCTCCGAATACTCCTGAATTGGACGAATGTTTCATTGAGCAATTGAATTTAGCAGCAGGTTCTTTCGATTTGACGGAAGAGAATACGATAGTTATCGGTAAAGAAATGGCAAATACACTTGGAGTGGGAATCGCTGATACGGTTCAACTTGTTTCCCTCGCCGGTGGTTCGTTTTCCATGCTTACTCCTGAAAATATGGAGTTTACAATTACCGGTATTTTTCAGTCAGGGTATTACGATTTTGATAAAACATTGGGCTTCATATCTCTTGAAAGCGCAAACCATTTTACGGATGAGCAAAAGCAGCCGACCTTTGGTGTTAAAATAAATAACCGATTCCAAGACCGTTCGGTACAGCGACAAATCAACGATATTTTAACCTTCGATGAACCCGCAAACTCCGGTTCTATCGTTTCCTGGCGTGAATACAACAGCTCCTTTTTTGGTGCATTGCGTACCGAAAAAATCATTATGATGTTTCTTATCGGTTTAATTTTCGTAGTCGTTGCAGTCAATATCTACCATTCATTGCAAAGATCGGTTTATGAGAGAATCGAAGAGATAAGTGTACTCCGTGCTACGGGGGCCTCTCCCTTGGCGGTACGGTCAATCTTTTTATTAGACGGCCTCTTTATTGGTTTTCTTGGGGGGACGATCGGTTTGTTATCCGGACTTCTTATTTCAATGAATATCAATGAAGTCTTTGCATTGACGGAGACAATAATAAACGGAGGAATGACAATAATCGGTACATTATTGATGCCTTTTATGGAAAATTCTGAAAATTTTACTCTTTTTTCTCCGCGCTACTACTATTTAACCGAGGTTCCCAGTCAGGTTCTCTTTCGGGAAGTGCTTTTTATTTTCCTTTTTGCTGTTTCCGCCTCTTCTGCCGCGGCCTATTCCGCGTCAAAAAAGATCACCGAAATACGGCCTAGTGAGGTTTTGCGTTATGAGTGAAATTTTAAAGATGAAAAACATTGAAAAAACCTATATTACAAAAGCTGAAAAATTGGTTGTTCTTGAAAACATCAACATTACACTGAAACAGGGGACAACAACAGTGATCACAGGTGAAAGCGGCTGCGGGAAAAGCACCTTTCTAAATCTTATAGGAGGATTGGACCACGTCAGTGGAGGAGAAATTTTTTCAGCAGGCTATAGAGTAAGTCATCTAGCCGAGAGTGAATTGACTGAATACAGGAACAGAATTATCGGGTTTATTTTCCAATTCCACTATCTCCTTAAAGACTTTACCGCGTTAGAAAACGTAATGCTTCCTTCGTTCATGGGAGGTAGTGATAAAAGGAAGGCTGTAAAGCAAGCTGAAATACTCCTCAGTCAGGTTGGAATGGAGAAACGGGCGGACCATTATCCATCACAGCTATCCGGTGGAGAGCGACAGCGTGTGGCTGTTGCCCGTTCCCTGATAAACGATCCATATATGATTTTAGCCGATGAACCGACAGGAAATTTGGATGAAAAAAACTCTCGGAATGTTGAGGAAATACTTTTTTCGTTGGTTAAGAAATACGAGAAGACTCTCATTCTCGTTACTCACGATACTACTCTTCTTGAGAGAGCCGATCGTTTTTTTCGTTTAGAAGCCGGGAGCCTTTTGGAACGATGAAACTCTTTTCGGCTCTTTTTCTCGCTTCACGCCATTTTAAGTACCCGCACGGAGATGCAGGTGTCGGAAAACTCTTCGGTGCCGTGTTAGGGGTGGCGTTAAGTTTGATTCCTCTTATTGTTGTGCTTGAAGTTACCAACGGTATGATTGAGGGAATTACCAATAGGTTTATTGAAGTTGGGACCTATCACGCGCAGGTGAAGGCGTACAATATCAGCGATAAAGAGGAGCAGGAAGCTGTTATGCGGCGAATTGAGGAGCTGCCGGGGGTCCGACGGGTATTTCCCTTCCTTCAAGGGCTTGGCTTGCTATACGCTCCTCGTGCAAACACAGGTGTTACAATAAGGGCCCTCCCTCCGGATTTTTATCAAAATGATCTTTCGGTCCAAGGCTACCTCACCTTTACGGAGGGGAATTTCGATCTGGTTGATCCTCATTCAGCTCTGTTGAGTAAGAACATCGCTGATAAATTGAACGTTTCGGTGGGCGACAGCGTTAAACTATTAACAGGAAAAGTAGTTCCGGACAGACCGATAATCCTTCGACCGACAACATTTAAGGTTACCGGAGTATTCAGTACCGGTTATCATGAGCTGGATTCATTCCTTATGTACATCCCCCTCCAACAGGGCGGAAAACTATTCAAGAACGATGACGCGTTTTCATTCGGTATTAAGGTTGAAAACCCCTATGAGGATTTAGGACAGCAGGCAGGACATATACAAAACAACCTGCCGGGCGGTTGGTACGTCTATACCTGGTACGAACTTGAGAGGTCAATGTATCGATCATTTGAGACCACAAAGAGCCTTCTTGTTTTTATTATGGTCCTCATTGTTTGTGTAGCGGCGGTTAACATCTCTTCAACATTAATTATGCTCGTACTTGAAAGGCAGCATGAAATAGCAATTCTCAAATGTACGGGAACCGGGCCGGGGCAGATTGTCACTACGTATGTCTTAACGGGGGCATTTATCGGCATTTTGGGTACTTTTCTCGGCATTAATGGAGGAATGCTCCTATCAATTCATATTAATACTATAATACGGAGTATAGAGATTCTACTGGACCGAATTATCTACTTTGTCGCTTTCCTCTTTAAGCCTTTCGCTGCAATAAAGGAGGTTTCCATTGAATTGCTTGATCCTTCCTTCTATTTGGAGAAAATTCCGGTATCTATTGATTCTGTGGAGATTATTCTTATAGCCGGCCTCACTATTTTTTTGTCGACTGCCGCCGCCTATTTTCCGGCATTACAGGCGGGAAAAATCAGGCCCTTGGATATTCTTAGAAAACATTAGCTGTAAAAACGCACACGATATGGATTTTTTTTTGTATATTGAAGAAAACCGCCACAGAATATTGGGTTTCATTATATATTGAAAATTTTATATTTATCCCACGAATGAGGCAATTGCCACATAAATCTATTTTGAAAGATTAAAAAGGGAGACATTAATTGTCGACAGCCTGTAACTTCTATAATATACTTAGTATAAGAGGACATCTTTGATGAAATGTGAAATATGCGGAAAAAATGAAGCAAATGTCCATATCCAACAGATGATGGGAAGTGAAGTTTTTGAGTTACATCTCTGCGATGCTTGCGCGAATAAACGGGGCATATCCGAAAACGAAAATAAAATAGACATATCCATATCTCAGTTGTTAACGGGGCTTGTCGATATTAAAGAAGAAGCCAATGATGATACCGTGCGTCAAGTATGTCCTCATTGCGGTAAAAAATTTGAGGATTTTAGAAAAGACGGACGGCTTGGATGTGCGGAATGTTATAATTCCTTTCACCAAGAGATAAGTCAACTTTTAATGAATATAGCCGGAAGCAGACAGCATAAGGGGAAATATCCTAAGAAACTGAAGGCATACAAAACAATTCTCATAGATAAGGAATCGGTAAAACAGAAACTGCAAAAAGCCATAGAGAATGAGGATTACGAGGCCGCGGCTGTACTAAGGGACCGAATTCGTGAAATGGACACTGTGATTGGAGATTCGAATGAATAACGCGGGTATTGTGAAGAAGGCAAAGGGGTGGTATTGCGAGAAAGGTCCCGATTATGATGTGGTTTTAGCCGGAAGAATACGATTATCGAGAAATCTCGCCAGCCACACCTTTCCGGGGATGATGAAAGCTGCTGAAGAGGATGCCGTGCAGGAAAGAATTATCAATGTATTCTCAGAAATGGCGGCGGAAAAAGGATACACCCCTGTTTATCTAGGTGAAATCGAACCAACCGAACGAAGGGTGCTTCTGGAGAGAAACCTTCTTAGTCAAGATTATTCCCTGCAAACACAAAGGGCCGTTATACTAAACGAAGATCAAACCCAGTGCGCCTTGATAAATGAGATCGATCATATGAGGAGCTCCTGCTTACACGGTGGTCTTTCACTCAAACGGATCTATGCGGAAATAGATGAGCTGGATTCAATTTTGGAAAAGAAATTGGATTTTGCCGTTTCTCTTGATTGGGGATATATTAATACCGAGGTTACTAATATAGGGACAGGAATGAGGGCATCGGTAATGCTCCATCTTCCCGCGTTGGTAGAGACCGCTTTAATCGACAGAGTTTTGAAAGCGACGGCCCAAATCGGTTTAAATATCAAAGGGTTTTTCGGTGATGATGAAAAATCTTTGGGGGATATGTATCAAATATCCAATCAAGTGACGTTGGGAATTAGTGAAAAAGAAATAGTAGAAAAGCTTGAAAATATTACCCAACAGATAGTAAATTATGAAAGGAAGGTCCGAGAAGAAATGGTAAATAAGCGGCGTATAGAGGTTGAAGACCGTGTGTATAGGGCTTACGGCCTGTTATCACATTGCCGAACCATTACTTCGAAAGAAGCCATCGAATTATTGTTGGAATTGCGATTTGGAATTGCCCTTGAATTAATCGATATTCCAATGGAAGTTGTAACGGCATTGCTTTTTTATACTCAAAAAGCGCATATTCAAAAGTATATGCCGAAAGACGACAATGATGAGACAGATACGATGTACATCGATTACATGAGGGCAAAATTGATTCAAACATCCATCCGGGAAAATACCGGTCCAATGGAGGGGAAGAATGTTTAAAGGTTTAACTCAACGCGCTCAAAAAATATTGACTATACTTGCTCAGGAAGAGGCGAAACGGTTCCATTCGGACCAACTCCTCCCGGAGCATATTATATTGGCACTGTTAAAAGACGGTGAAGGTTTAGGATACAAAGTTCTCAAAAAGCTGAATATTGATCCCGCAGAGTTACAGTTGGAAGTAGAGGAGAGTATTCCGAAGAAATCGGGTGGCCTTATCTTAGGCGATGTTCCTCCCTCACAAAGAGGAAAGAAAATCTTAGAGGGTTCCGCTGAAGAGGCGAGAAACCTTGGGCATGAATATATTGGTACGGAACATCTGCTGCTTGCGTCCGCAAAAGAACCGGGTAGTATTGTCGCGCGAAGTTTATCACGAAATCATATCACTGTTGAAAATCTGCGTGATACCATTTCGGAATTGAGCGGAACGAGTAATCAACAAAAAAAGAAGGTTACAAGTTTACAGCAGCAGAAAAGGAAACAACAGCAGGAACATACGAAAAAAACCACACCGACGTTGGATGAGTTTTCTCGCGATCTGACGGCGTACGCTCGCGACGGTAAACTTGATCCCGTAATCGGCAGAACGAGGGAGATTCAACGGGTGATACAGATTCTCGCGCGTCGGACAAAAAATAATCCTGTTCTTATTGGTGAACCGGGTGTCGGCAAGACAGCCATCGTTGAAGGGTTGGCGCAAAAAATAACCGACGGAAGTGCTCCTGAAGTACTTATTGGAAAACGGGTTATGACGCTCGATTTAGCTTCTCTTATAGCCGGGACAAAATACCGTGGAGAATTTGAAGAACGTTTAAAAAGAGTTATGAAAGAGATTCTCGGTGTAGGAAATATAATCATTTTTATAGATGAACTCCATACGATCATCGGTGCCGGAGGCGCCGAAGGTGCTATCGACGCGTCAAATATGCTCAAACCGGCCCTTTCCCGCGGGGAACTGCAGTGTATCGGAGCAACGACACTCAATGAATATAAGAAATATGTGGAGAAAGACGCGGCCTTGGAAAGAAGGTTTCAGACGATTTTTGTCGATCAACCCAACATGGAAGAGACAATCCAAATATTAAAGGGTATAAAAAACAGTTATGAGGAACATCATAACGTTACCTATACCGACCGGGCCCTCGATGTGGCTGTTTCTCTTTCACATCGCTATATTACCGATCGTTTTCTCCCGGACAAGGCCATCGATCTTATTGATGAGGCCGGTTCGAGAAAAAGAATTCATAACAGTGTTCGACCGAAAGAACTGGCCGATTTAGAAAAAGAGATTGATGAGCTGACGGAAGAGAAGATTACCTTGGTGAATAACCAAAATTATGAAAAGGCGGCGGCGGTCCGGGATACGGTTCGTCAATTAAAGCAGCGGGTAGAGGAGATGAAGAAAAGTTGGCAGCTCTCCTTAAGAAATGAAAAAAATATAATCGAAGAGAGTGACGTTCAGATGGTTATTGCTGAAATAACCGGAATTCCTCTTTCAAAACTCGCCCAGACCGAGAGTGAAAAGTTATTGCGAATCGAGGATGAACTGCATAAAAAAGTGATCGGTCAGGATGATTCAACAAACGCGGTCGCTTCTGCGATTCGAAGGTCCCGTATAGGACTCAGCTCACCAAAACGTCCGATGGGTTCGTTTATTTTCTTAGGACCTACCGGAGTAGGAAAAACTTTCTTGGCAAAAACGTTGGCGGAGTTTCTCTTCGGTAACGAAGAGGCCTTAGTAAGAATTGATATGTCCGATTTCATGGAAAAACATAATGTTTCACGTTTAGTTGGTGCTCCTCCCGGTTACATTGGATACGAGGAAGGGGGACTCCTGACGGAAAAGATTCGCAGAAGACCGTATAGTGTTATACTTTTAGATGAAATAGAAAAGGCCCACCCGGACGTATTCAACATGCTTCTTCAGGTATTGGAAGAAGGCGAACTTCAGGATAATTTGGGTCATAAAGTTTCCTTCAGGAATACGGTCCTTATTATGACTTCAAACGCGGGAGCTCGGGAAATAACGAAGGACTCGACACTCGGCTTTCAAATAAACGACGGAGTTATGTCATACCCTGAAATAAAGAATTCCGCCATGAATGAGTTAAAGCGTGTGTTTCGCCCTGAATTTATCAATCGGGTTGATGAAATTGTAGTATTCCATAGTCTGACAAGAGATGAGGTGAGGATAATCCTTGATATGATGATCGAAGAGGTACGGGAACGATTGGTAGACATGAATATTACTATCGAACTCACCAGATCAGCTCGGGAGTACCTCATAGATAACGGCTATGATGTTAAATACGGGGCCAGACCGTTACGCAGACTGATTCAGAAAGAGATTGAGGACCAGATGGCGATGGAAATATTGAAAGGCCGAATTAAAACCGGAGATACCGTTGTCATCAGCATTAGGAGCAACAAACTGCACTTCCGTTTAAAGGAAGAATCAAATAAACAAAAAAAACCGGAACCCGCGGGTGTTGCCGACTAAAAGATATTACAACATACGATGAACTTAGAAGCTTTTATACTTGGAACCGGAGGGATGATGCCTCTTCCCGGGAGGCACTTGACCTCCCTTTTATTACGCAGAGAGGGGGATCTTTTTCTTTTTGATTGCGGTGAAGGGACTCAGGTATCGTTAAAGAAACTCAATCTTCGATGGAAAAAGATTACGGCTGTTCTTCTTTCACACACGCATGCGGATCATGTGACAGGCCTTCCCGGTATGCTTATGCTCTCTTCTCAGGTTGACAGGGTGGATCCACTCTATATCGTCGGTCCACCGAAAATAAGGGAGTATGTTGAACTGAACCGTAAGGTCCTCGATATGTATATAAATTATGAAATAATCGTTCGCGAAGTGGATAAAGAAGAAGTTGTATTCTCCGCGGACGGATTTGTGATTCGTTCCTTTTTCCTCCGTCATTCGAAGCCGTGTTTAGGTTATGCTTTTGAAGAAGATAAACGACCGGGCACTTTCTTTCCTGAAAAAGCCGAGCAATTAGGGGTTCCGAAAGGTCCGCTTTGGTCTCAGTTGCAATCCGGGGAGAGCATATCTCTCTCAGACAACAGAGTCGTTAAACCGGAGATGGTTTTGGGAGCACCACGAGCGGGAAGAAAGGTGAGTTATGTAACGGATACAGCCTACTTAGAGAGTATTTCCTCGAATGTCGGAGACTCCGATTTACTCATTTGTGAAGGGATGTTTACCGGAGAATTAATCGAAAGTGCTAAGGAAAAGAAACATCTCACCGCACAGCAGGCGGCGAAAATTGCAGCGGATGCGGGCAATGTGAAAAGACTCGGGCTGATTCATTATAGCCCCCGTTACACTGAAAGAGATCTCAGGAGATTACTCAAGGAAGCAAAAACGGAATTTCCATCTACTTTTTTAACGAAAGATGGACAAATTATTTCGATTCCCAATGTAGATTAATCTGTATCAGCGTTATCCAAACTGTGAAGCGATGTATTTTCGATATTTAACCGGATCCGACCGAAATCCAAAAATCTTTGTTCCTCGGACTTCACGTGCCTTTTGTAATGCTTTTGCCGCTTCATTAATAATTCTCTCCGCGCTCAACAATCTTCCGTTTCTCGAACTTAAACCTACTGAGGTCAAACTCGCAACTTCAGGCGCCGCTGTTTTCAGTTTTGTAAGAAATAGTTCTACTTTTTTTATTGATTGATCAAGGTCTGTATTAGGAAGAATCACTGAAAAACCGTTTTCTCCGTATTCGAACGTTAGATCTTGGAAAGTAAAGAAATCGATTATTCCCTTCGCTATCACCCGATAGTATGGATCGGTTTTTTTGAGTTCGGAAGAGGAAAAGAGGACCAAGGTCAAGTCCTGATCAAAGGATGCTGCCCGTCTTAGTTCGAAATTGAGTCTGTTCTCCAAATACGATTCCCAGCCTAACCCGCTGTGGGGAGAAAAAAGCCCCTGCGAATCCGCGGATTGAGATGGTTCCACGTTCTGAATAGATTCAGACGAGTGGACCGGAGAAGGCGTTTCTGCTCTGATTTCCGCGTTTTGAAATTCCGCCGTCCCCTGGAAACTATTTTCTTCGTTATCAGGTTGAGACTTTGATTTCTCACGAGCGGGTGAAGGTTTGACAGGGTGCCGCCTTTTTCCAGGTACCGGGACTATCATAAAAATAACGATAAGAACAATAAGCCCGAGAAAGGCAATGGCGGCATCACGAAATACTTGAAAGAGATCGTGCGTTGTTACTATATTGTAAACAGAGAGGACGTAGATATCGTCACGATTGGAAAAGGTAAGTTTGGAGGTCAACTTCGTTTCCCGTATGGGATTAACTGAAATGGTGGGCGGTTTTGCACCGGTAATTCCGTTCTCTGAGTGGTCGGAAATATAGGAAGAATTGACCGCGTATAGATAGTGGATTCCCGGAGATGAATAGATTACAAGGGCCCGTAAGCGGACATTATGTGAAACATTTTCTCGTACTTTACGGCTAAAATAATCTGATGAGAAACTCCCTTTTGCAAGATAGGAAGTTGTAATTGTCTGTTTTAATTTCTGAAAATTTTCATCAGCAAGACGGGTATTATGTTTGTTAATATAGTAAATTCGAACACCTGTCCAGGCAACTATGAGGAAAGGGAGGCTGATCGATAAAATGATAAAGATCAAAGATTTATTATCACGCATATACTAAATTATACGGAAAAAAACGGTTTTGGGAATAGCATTTTTTTTTAAAATGGAGGTTTTAAATGGCGAAGCGAAAAAGAGTATTACCTCCCGGCTGGTATCCAAACAGCAGGGAAAAAATTATTGATACATTTAAGCAATGGGAAGGGGTGGGACAGTCCTCCCTTCAGAATGGAATTTCAGGAGTAGTCCCTCACGCGGGCTGGATGTTTTCAGGAGAATTGGCGTACAAGGTTTTTCGCCGCTTAAGTCCGGAAGTTGATACCGTCATTATCATTGGCGGACATCTGCCTCCAAATAGCGGTTGTTTTGCCGCAAAAGAAGACATGTATGAAACTCCCTTAGGTGATTTGATTACGGATAAGGAGTTTCTTTCGCTTTTAGAGGAAAAAATCAGTGTAAAAACCGATACCTTTTCGGACAACACGGTTGAAGTACAACTCCCTTTTGTAAAATACTTCTATCCTAAAGCGCAAGCTGTTGGTTTAAGGGTTGAACCGAGTGAAAAAGCAGTAGATTTAGGAGATATGATAGCCGATATTACCGCACGGCTAAAGAAAAAAATAGCCGTCATAGGGAGTACCGATCTAACCCATTACGGACTATCGTATGGTTACGCGCCTAGGGGGACCGGAGAAGATGCATTTCGGTGGGTGACCGAGGTGAATGATAAGGATATTATCGAAGCCCTTCTCGAATTCGATTTCACTGAAGCGTTACGGAAGGGGAATGAAGATAAAGCTGCGTGTTCGATTGGAGCAGCAGTCGCGGCAGGAGCATACGCGGCCCAACGAAAAGATGAAGATGCTTCAAGTTTACTTGTTGACTATTACACAAGCAGGAAAGTTCATAAGGCTGATTCTTTCGTCGGCTATGCCGGTATTCTCTATTCATAATCTTGAAGATAATGATGAAGCACCGTCATGCTCCAAAAATAGACGTCACGTAAAATCTCGGCCCCTTTTTTTTCTTCTCCTTTGCATCCACGTTGAAAAGCGGCGGCTGCGGGAAAAAGCGTAACCCAAAGATCTTTTTCGCGCGGGCTTAAGCCTTCAAAATACTGAGATATCGGTTCTTCAAGTGGTTTTAATTGTTTAAGTTGATCAATGTATTCCTGAAGAAACGTTTTCCAGTGGCTCCGTGGTTTGCCGGCAGAGAAGAGCGTACTAATCCTTTCATTGTCATGCTGTGATTTCCCTTTCCTGACGATTTGTAGCGGTAAGCCGTTTCCTGAAGCTTGATGAATTTCCGCCGAATAACGCGATAATGATTGTTCCAACCTTTTTTTGTAACTGATCATAGGTTTTGTCGAGTAGCGAATGACGGATCCTACGTTTTCTTTTACGATATTCGAATTTCGTAGAAGAAAGGAGAAAAAGAGATTTTCTATAGGCTGATATCGATTTTCTCTCACACGAAAAAATGGATAAATATAGGTACCGACGGCATACGATTTCCCTTCAGGGTAGGAGAAATCCATACCGAAAAGGTATATTTCGGAAGCTCCCAATCCATTAGCCAGAGATAGCGCCGCGTGGCTCACGTTTCCGCCTGAAGTGTCTATATACGGGAATTGTCTCCAGTTTGTATTGACATATTGACTGAGAGGGTGACCGCTGGTAAAAAAGAACAATTTATCGGTTAATTTTGTCAGATCGGGAGGAGAAGCAAGGTCGAGTACTAAGGGAATATCGGCGGGAAAACCGGAAAGAAAATGCATATAGGAAATTTGTTGACAGTCGATTGAGATGACTATGTCAGGTTTTACTCCGTTCGATTTAAGTGCCGGAAAGGAAGTATCGGTCGCAATGAGAAAACCGGATTCATGAAATTCTTTTATTTTTGGAATTTGGTTCTCAAGAGAAGGTCCCGCGCCGGTAATGAGCGCGCGTCTAATCGGTGGCAGTGTGGTTGCTGTCGTTTGAGCTGCCGGTAGATTACTCAAAGTATTGATATACCACTTTTTACCGAAATATGATTGTACGGTGTAATCATCTGAGACTGAACTGATACATTCTTTCAATAAGCCGATGATTTCATCGAAGTATTCACTCTCAGTCTGAATACGAGGCCGGAGGTTGATTGTTTGTAGATCTCCCGATACCGCGGGAATATAGGATGAATAAAAATGCTCTTCAATTGTTTTTGGTTCCTCACTTATCAAAAAATAACTTCGCGGGTCGAGAATTAATCTTCGAAGGTCGAATTTTTGAAGTATAGATCGGAAAATCGATTCGTCTTTATCGATAATTAGGAGATGTGTAATGGAGGGACTCTCTAAAAAAGGGATAATGTGATAGCCGGAACCGAAACCGAGAAAAACAATATACCCTTCTTGTCGGTAGAGTGAAGCTATTTTCATGCCTTCGCGCTCAGGATTTACCATTGAGTGGAGCGGATAATTTCTACCGTTTTTAATGACTATCGGAACAGACGAACCGTTCCTTGCTGATGCGACTTTGATTGAGGGAGATGTCCGTGCTTTTCCAATTTTGTAGGAAAGAAGAGAGTTTTTTGACGACAATGCAAGCAGATTCCTTTCTAAAAGTGTTTTATCACTCATCGGTTAATAATATCCTCTCTACAGTTTTTAAGGAATTTGATATTCTTTTTGGTCACTGCATTAATTAACTCCACTGATTTGTCTTCTCCATCGACGGAAAAGGTACGGTATATTTCTATGATTCCGCTAATATCGATATAATAGAATAGATCAAAAAGCAAGCTCGTTGTAAAAAGCGACCACACCTTATCATTTGAAGGGATGGCATTGAGAAATGTTGTACATTGCTCGATCCACTCTTGAAGTAAGTCGATCACCACCCGACGTCTTGTTCCAAAATCGGTAGAATAGTTGTCCCACTGTTTATCGTTTTCGTTTTCTACAGGTAGAGAAGGCCGGAGTGAGGAAAAGATTGTGTGCATCGCCTCCTCACCGGAGATATCATAAATTCCTTCTACGGGAAGAGGCAGGGGATTTATGCGAAACAGCTTCCGTTCTATGCTCTTGGAACGATGAGAGAACCAACCAGCGTATGTTTTTAACGGCAGTGTTGTTCGCATTCGTTGATTGCTGCTTACCTTTTTGCTGCATGAGATTACCCGTGAATAAAGAGTGTTGATGTACGGGTCCAGTCTGTTTTCGCGGGAGGCAAAAAGTAATTCAAAAGCGTGCGGGGAGGCATGTGAATGAAGATCCTCGTAACTGAAATCTAATCCTATAAAGTAGACGTTGTTATCGGAATACGAGAGAGCCAAATCCAATGCTGTTCCGGCGACTGTTCCGTTCGCTATTATGCTTATTGGTTCAAGGGATACTCTTCTAAAAAGTTGGTTTTCAAAAAAGTAGTTTTGACAGAGTGGCACAACAGGTACTCCGTTGGGGATTATTCCTCGTGCCGCTGATAGTGGTAAAGCAACCGGTATAGGATGATCTTGGAAAAGAGAATGCAGGTGCATTGTCGTATAATGTCCCGGATCGCTTACAATTATTAAATCAGGGATGATATTATTATACAGCAGGGCTGTTAACGAAGAGGGAAGCGCCCATAGTCTTATATGCTTTCGTATTTTTTGTATTATTTCTAAACTTGAGATGAGGCTTGGACCGGATGCTGTTATCAGGATAGGGAGATGATGCATAGGAATAGTGTGAAGATGTTTTAGATAAAGAAAATTATAGAGAGAGTTTTTTATCCACCGTTTCCCGAATAGTTTAGTTGTAACAATCGAACCGTTCTTTTCTCTTATAAATTGTCCTAAAGCGGTATTGATTTTTGATGAGACTGATGGAAAGGCTTTTGCCGTTTGAGACCATTCAATAATCTGCAATCCATTTATTTCAATATCGTTAATGTTAGCTTCAAGGAAATCGCGCAAAGAGAGTTTATTGGACGGATTCCAACAAGGATGATCTTTGGGTGTAAATCTGTTATAAAACTCATCGGAATAAAAGACGGACAGACACCGAACTCCGGGAAATTTTCCCCGGATTACTTTTTGCAGATACCCAAGGCCCGGTCCTAAGATAAGAAAACAGCGCGGTTTGCCCTTTACCGTATTGTCGATAAATCGTAACGCTTCCTTATAGGGATCGTAAGATGAGTGTATTTTGTGATTATTGGCAATCGCATATTGCAATCCTGATTTTGATGGTACTGCTTTAATCATGAAGTTTCCCGAGGCACTTGCAAAAATAACGATTTTAACAGTGCTGAAAAATGTAAATACTTATACTGCATACAATTGAA
>CAZJBZ010000009.1:0-26677 GCA_964543975.1 uncultured Spirochaetales bacterium | reverse complement strand
ACGGTAGGCACGAAAAAAAAGGCCCTCAGAGCATAAGAGAGGAGAAACTTGGTGCGACAATCGAACGGAAGCTATCGGACTTGTAGATCATTAACGACAGTATAATTGTTCCCCGCGTGGTGCGTACAAATTTGTTCGATTTTACTTTTTGAGTTCTGGTTTTCGACCGATCCTAAGACGCGGATTATTGTGCGTCTCGGGATAAAACCTTTCTTTTCAACTTCGAAGTTCAGCACTGAAGCATTGATTGTGAAGTCGTCCTCGATTTCTCGACGGATGGTGTTTATTATATCACTCATTTCAATACCCCTTTCACTTTGAATTTTACTCCTAGTTTGTTGAAAACGCAAGCAAAAAAATGTAATAAAAAGATAATATAAACAACAATAGTGAAAGCAGCTGAGTCCGGCTTAGAGGAGACTAGGAGATAAAAATGGTAAAACGGTGTCCGTGGTGCGAAGGCAATGATCTCTACATTCGGTATCATGATGAAGAGTGGGGAGTTCCCGTCTATAACGACGATCGAAAACAGTTCGAGTTTCTCGTCTTGGAATCCGCTCAAGCCGGACTCAGCTGGCTGACCATTTTAAAACGACGGGAAAATTATCGAATTGCCTACGATCAATTCGATCCGGAAAAAGTCGCGCGCTTTGATGAAAAAAAAATCCGGGAACTTCTTTCAGATCCCGGAATCATACGAAATAAAAGAAAAGTTGAAGCCTCAATCAATAACGCGAGACAATTTCTCAAAGTAAGAGATGAATACGGAAGTTTTTGTTCCTATCTTTGGCAGTTTAGCGACGGCAAACCGATTATTAACCGGTTTCAAACACTCGATGAAGTGCCGCCGAATACCGCTCTTTCCGATACCATAAGCAAGGATCTAAAACAACGCGGTTTCACCTTCGTCGGTTCGACAATTATCTATTCTCATCTTCAAGCGGCAGGCGTTGTCATGGACCATATAACAGATTGTTTCCGATATGAAAAACTTTCGGACAGCCGATGACCGAACGTTGCGGATAACGGTAAGAACGATGATTATCAGCGCGAGCAGAAGAACTGATATCCCCGCTTTTTACGCCGACTGGTTTCTGGAAAGGCTGAAGGCCGGCCGTTTCGCGGTACGGAACCCTTTTAACGCCGGACAGGTGACCGAATACCGATTTGACAGCGAAGCAGTCGACTGTATCGTCTTTTGGACGAAATATCCAAAGGCATTATACCCGCGCCTGAACTCTTTGAACGCTGCAGGCATCTCTTACTATTTTCTTTTTACCCTGACGCCGTACGATAATTCGGTCGAACCCTCGCTTCCATCCAAAGAGGAGGCGGTCAAACTGTTTCGCGCCTGCGCGGCTGCAATCGGGAAACGGAGGATGGTGTGGCGTTATGATCCCATCCTTCTCTCCGATAGGTTCACTCATAACTACCACGAAAAAAACTTCGCCCGTCTTTGCAGTTTACTGCAAGGGACCACGACACGATGCATCATCAGTTTCTTTTCGCCTTACAAGAAATCGCTCCGAAATTGTGCCCCCCTCTCTTTACACATTCCTGATGATCAAGAGAAAACATCATTGGCGGGAAAGCTGAAAGAAATCGCCGATAGCCACACCATAGAGCTGCGTGTTTGCGCCGATCCCGCCGATTATTCGGAAATCGGAGTGGAACCGTCTGCATGCATCGACGGTGAACTGATAAACAAACTAACAGGTCGAGAAAAAAAATATCAAAAAGATCCCAATCAACGGCCGGCGTGCGGCTGCATCGGAAGCGTCGATGTGGGAGCGTACCACACCTGCCTATACGGCTGTCTCTACTGTTACGCTAACTCCAACCATCAAACAGCACAACGAAACGCCCGGCAACATGATCCCTATTCCCCCCTCCTCATCGGATATCCGACTGAAAGCGATCGTGTAACAATCAAGGAGGAACGATGAGTATACCGGTGCCCATTCCCAAATCCGGCGATATAATGCTTTCATACAAATACAGTGCGGAGAGTTTCAGGATCACCTTACCGTGTAGAAAGAGAGTTCGATTTCCTGTATTCTTAGAAAGAAAAGAAGATGACCATGAGACGACAGTTTCTTGTTATGCTTACGATGTTAATGCTTGGCGGGGGCGTTCCGACGGCCCAGGATAAGCCGGAACTCTCCACACAGCACGAGGTACTCGATTTTTGCAATTGCCTCTATTGAGCTTCTTGCAAAATAAAGCTATGTGGCAATTGTAAAAATTTCAATTACTTATATTATAAACATTTAACTTTTTCAACACGGTTATAATGGTTATTTTTGCAATTGCCTCTATTGATTTTTTATTCAAAACGGTATAGCGTGGAGAGTATAGACGCGGTCAGGGACTGTTGCTTTGGATGAACCTCGAGAAAAACGGTTAATAAAATCTCGACTACTTCGGGAACTCAGGTGTTGCCCCTCTCATGAAAACGGCGGGAAGGGCGAAATTGAGTCTTTCCTCGAACTTCAAAACGGTGATGAAGATAAACTCTTTTCAGCTTTTTTTAAATATCTTTCCGACATCGAGATGGAGGAAGAGGAAGCCGAATACCATTATTCAAAAATAAACGATCACATGGAGACGATGAAACTAAAAATAGGAAGGCCGGTTGGGTTCCGTGTGGCTATGCTCGATTACCTTTTGAATATAAATCCGAAGATGGATTGTCCTAAGTTTATGGAAATAAGTTCCTATAATACGATGCTCTCCCTTACCTTTTTAGACGGTCTTACAGGTTTGTTCAACCGACGATATTTCGACAACCATTTCTTGAAGGAACTTAATCGATCAAAGCGGTACGGGCAAACATTTTCTCTTGTTCTCCTCGATATCGATGATTTTAAATTAGTAAACGACAACCATGGGCACCAGACAGGTGATTGTATTCTCAAACAGTTCTCTCAAATGCTAAAAAACCATCTTCGAAGCGAAGATATTGCGGCGCGATACGGCGGTGAAGAGTTTATCGTACTCCTCCCGCAGACCGACATCAAAGGGAGCATCAACTTCTCGGAAAGGTTCTTATGTGAAGTTCGTTCCACCCTTTTCGCAAAAGGACTGACAATCACCTTTTCAGGAGGAGTATCATGCTATCCGATTCATGGTTTTACGAAAAATGAGTTGATCGAAACCGCCGATAAGGCCATGTATTCTTCCAAAACAAAGGGAAAAAACCAAATCTCGGTCATTGATGAAGAGCGGCGGGAGAACCGCAGATATCCTCTGCAGACTTTCCTCTATTTCGACACCCCTATACAACAACGGTGCGAAGCGATAGTGCAGAACATTTCATTGACAGGATTAGCCGGCGTCACCCAAAAACAGATCGTTCCCGGCCAGATAATAACGCTCCATCTCTCGTCGGAAGAGGAACCGGATAATCAGTATGAAATAGACGCTCAGATTGTTTGGATCCACAAAATCCAACATTCACCCCCGCTGAAATTCGGCGCGAAATATACCGCTGCCGATCAGAAAACAGTGTACCGACAGATACTTCCCATCCTTCCCGCGGAATCTTCCGAAGAAAGCGACGAGCAGCCGTATCTCTTCTGAGCTTGACGTGGTCCCCTTAAAACCGTAAGCTCTCCTGCGGTAGGGGAAATTATGACACCGAGTGTTACACAGAAAACCAGTTTAAAGCAGCTTCTCCTCTCCATTTTTCGAATGAAAGGTCCGGGAATCGTGAAAAAAATATGGAAGATGAGAAAACTTCAATGGAGCATGCTGCAAGCGGGTAAAAAAAGAAAAAAAATCTTCAAAGAGGACAGACTTCTTGTCCCTGCCGGTATCGGACTCAGTCCGACGATGCGGTGTAATCTCACGTGCAAGGGGTGTTACGCCCGCTTTCATCCGATTGAAAACGAATTGTCGTTCGAATATATAGACAGTCTTGTTCATCAAGCAATCGAGATGGGTGTTTTTCTCTTTGTGATCACCGGCGGAGAACCGTATATCCGAAACGATCTGCTCCCTTTGTATGAGAAGTATCAAAACGCCCTCTTCCTGACGGTTTCAAACGGCACTTTTTTTTCCGAAGGAGTGGTCCAAAGGATAGCACAATCGGGAAATGTGCTTCCTATGGTCAGTATTGAGGGTACTGAAGAGGAGACCGACTATCGCCGCGGTGACGGGGTTTACCAAAAGGTCATCCGGGCGATGGAGCTCCTTAAGAAACATGAAATCATCTTCGGTTTCTCATCGGTCCTGACCAACAGTTCAATTGACTATTTGGGTTCGCAGGAGTTCGTCCACACAATGGTCAAGCAGGGATGTTCGGTAGGGTTCTATAACGATCTGATCCCCTTTTCCGACGATGACCGAAAAGCTCTCCCTACGGGGCGGCAACGGCAAATATTTCAAGAAAATATCGATCAAGTCCGTTCAAAAGAACCGATTGTCTTAGTGCATCTGCCCGACGATGAATATGATGAGAAAGGATGGTGTACGGCCGTCGGCCGCGGGTCCGTCCATATCAACGCTCAGGGAAACGTTGAACCGTGTCCTTTTGCCCATTACGCGAAAGAAAACATAAAGTACAACTCGTTTCGCGACATTCTCAACTCTTCATTCCTCAACGCGATACGAATGCACCCGACGGCCCTCTATCGGGGTGAATTCGGCTGTTCTCTCTATAGCAACTACGAAACTCTCTGCGACATTGCCAAGAAAACCGGTGCCCGCTGTACCGATGTGGAGTGTGAAGAACATCGTTTTCTGACGGAAAAGGCGGAGAAAAAGCAGGTCGGTAATACTGTGTTATGAAGCTTCCCCAACGGCGAAACGTCACGCCGGCGCAAACCGGACGAGAGCCCTATCGGTCGACCATGGGAACAAACGCCACAGAGCAGATTGTCTGTTTCGAGACTTGACCGAACTGTTTTTCTATTTTCACCAGTCTTTGCGAGAGTTTACCTTCAGGCGCAACCAGAACACCGCCGCCGTCCAACTGGTCGATGAGAATTTGCGGAATGGAAGGAGGTGCCGCGGTAAGGATGACGGCATCAAACGGCATTTCCTCGGGTAACCCGTTGTACCCGCTGCCGACAATCAGATGAATGTTTGCAAACCCCAGCTCCTTAAGGATCCTACCCGCTCTTTTTGAAAGTTCTTCGTGTATTTCAATACTATAGACTTCGGCGGCCAACGTACCGAGAATTGCCGCCTGGTAACCGGAGCCGGTACCGATTTCGAGGACCTTCTCTTTACCGCGTAAATCGCACAGTTCGCTCATGAGGGCGACGATATACGGCTGGGAAATAGTCTGCCCATGCCCGATGGTCAGCGGTTTATCGTCGTAAGCACTCCGGTTCTGTTCCTCGGGAACAAATTTATGTCTCGGTATGGTCCGCATCGCCTCCAAAACCCGCTTGTTTTCGATACCGCGGCCTGCGATTTGTCGGTCCACCATACGATTTCGTTGCCCGGTCAACAATTGTTCTTTTTCTTCATCCATAGTATTCTTATTCTTAATGTACTGGTAAAACGGACAACCTATCAACAATAATTTCTTTAAACCACTCCGACTGTTCAAGATCATCTTTTTTGATTATTATTAGGGGAAACAAATTATAAAAAATGGAATGGAAAGATGGAAAGTCAACTGCTGGTTATTGAAGCGGAAAACTCAATTGATATATTAAACGCCCTTGCTTCCGAGACCCGGATCAACATTTTGAAGCTGCTGAGTAGGGAAAAGATGAATGTTAAGGACATAGCTGAAAAACTGCAGCTTCCACAGTCGACAATTTCGACAAACATCACCGTTTTGGAGAAAGCGAATCTTATTCGGGTCGAATCCGCGGCGGGGAAGAAGGGGTCCCAAAAATTGTGTTCGGTACTGTACGAAGAGATTGTCGTCCAACTGCCGGGATTTAAAAAAGAGTTCTCGCAGAACGTCATAGAGGTCGCGATGCCGGTCGGACTGTATACCGATTTTCAGGTGGCCCCGCCCTGCGGACTCTGTTCACGGGATGAGATTATCGGTCTTCTCGATGTTCCGGAAAGTTTTTTTAACCCGAAACGGGCCATGGCAAGTCTTTTGTGGTTCGAACAGGGTTCCATGGAATATAAATTTCCCAATAACGTTCCAAAAAACGGTTCTCTCGATTCAATCGAGCTCTCCGTAGAGATGTGTTCGGAAGCCCCCGTTTCTACCCCCGAAACCTCGAAGAATTGGCCTTCGGACATCACCGTTTGGATAAATGAGGTTGAGGTAGGAACATGGACATCACCCGGCGATTTCGGAGGTGACGTTCGAGGTAAATTTACGCCGAGTTGGTGGAAACTCGCCGCCTCGCAGTACGGACTGCTCAAAAATTGGCGTGTTACCAATCAGGGGACCTATATCGACGGCACCAAACTCTCCGAAATAACTCTTGATGCCCTTCAGCTGTCCGAACACACCTCGATTAAAGTGTGGATCGGAATAAAGAAAAAAGCGGAAAACATAGGCGGGCTCAATATTTTCGGAAAAGGTTTCGGCAATTACGATCAAGATATTATAATGCGATTGTATCTGCATTAAAGGATAGAGAGACCTATCATCGTTTATGTCCTTGATTTCAGAGCCGGTTTTATTGTCATACAACCTGTTCTGTGGTATAGTTTAAAAAGAATGAAAAGAAAAATGATACTCATCTTTATTTGTCTTCTTGCAGTCCCGATTATCGGTGTTTTTGCCCAGTCCAACCAGGTCATTGACGCTCTTCTCTTGGAAGGACGTGCTACCTTTCAGGATTCCGTCTATCTCATACTCTCGGTTGCCGGTATTATTCCGGAAGAAGCAACCGGAGAAGAGGCGGTTGAAGCCCTGAAACAAACCGACTGGAAAATCAGAATAAAAGAACCGGATGAGCCTATCCGTTTGGGGACCTATTCTCTTCTCCTCATGAAGGCGTTCAAAATAAAAGGAGGTATTTTCTACACTCTCTTTCCCTCGCCGCGATACGCGTCCAGAGAATTAGGATATAAGGGATACATCAAAAAGGGGTTTAAAGCCGGTCGTTATCTTACCGGCCGGGATGCCATTAAAATTATGGGCAGAGTTGTCCGTGCACAGAAACAGCAATCATAGGGGGGCCTGTGAAGACATTTCGCGTTTTAATTATTCTTTTACTCTCACTATTCCTGCTCTTCTCCTGCGCGGGAGGACCTCCGCGTCGAGTGGTTTTGGCGGGAAGTGACGGATCGGGGCAGGATTACCGCAATCGAATATACGCAAACCATACCGGTCTCGCTCTTCCGGACGGATGGACATCCCGATTAGCAGTGGAAAATCAAAGCGTTCTCTTCTCTTTTTTCAATCCCCAAAGGACGATCCAGGGAATGTTTGAATATGCCGTGTTAGACTCGCAGGATCTCACTCTTGAAACTATTACCACCTTCTACGACGAAAAGGTACTGACCGATTTCATTTCTCGTCGCTCTTTCAAAACGACGATCGATGACAATCCGGCAGTTATCATAACAGGGGAAGAGAGAAACGGAGACGGAGGGATTGTTCTCACCCTCATCCGGGAAGAAAACCAGATCAATAGTATAGAATTTGTCGGCCCGCTGACCGAATTGCACGATCAAATGGAGCATCTATCACGAATCGCGCACAGTTATTCTTTTATCGAAGAAAAGATGAGTGCCAGACTACCGGACAGGGGAATCCGGTTCAACAACTTCGGCAGCGAATGGAACTGGTACGAAGATGTAGCGGAAGGGTTCTATCTTTACGGCACCGTCGACGATATGCCGGCGATAATCGGCGTTACGGCGACCACCATACACGAGGACCAATCATCACAACAAAGCGAAAGAGGCTTTCCCGCGTCTTTTATAATCAACAATAAAAAAATAACCGCTGAAGGACGGGCTGTAAAGGAAAACGGCGGAGGTAAGTTGTACTACTCATTGGAGTATAACGGAATACCATACCTTATCTACATTGCGGTTGACGGTATATCCGAAGAATATCAGCTTGAAACATTTCACAGCCATCAAGATGTACAACGTCTTTTTCAGCACTATGTGCAATTTTAGTCGCCTGTAAGAAAGGACAGTGTAAAAAAATGAAACGATGTGTTACCTGCATAGCAATAGTACTCATAGTTAGTCTACCCGCCCTTTGGGGACAGAACGGGGACATGACCGCCTCAATTGCGATTTTTCAACCTGTTAATACGGAGAAAGACGATCGGTTAAATGAATTAGCATCAACTATCGCCGCTACAGTCAGTCTCAACCTCAAGTTCATCGGGACCCAACGGGTGATAGAAGGGGAAGGAACTCCTCCCGACGGGCTGAACGCATTGAAAGAATATGCCGCCACGGAGGGAATCGATAGTGTCGTGTTCGGCCGTATTTTTACCGACGACGCGGGAAGAATTATCATCGAAATGTCTGTCTATTCCAGAGGAAAAGAGGAAATTGTCCGCACCGAACAGGTCATCGCGGACAGTTACCTGGCAATCTTCGACGCTTCGGACCAGATGGTTTCGGCCCTTATCGGGGCCTTCAGTGAACGACGCATCGCCTATGGAACACTCGTTTTTGAGAATTCCGGGGCGGAAGGCGGTTATTCCGTCTTTGTCGGTGACAATGAGGTGGGCCGGAACATAAAGACCATCCCCCAAATACTGACCGGTAACTATACCATTACGCTGAGACAAGAGAGGATATTTGCCTCGGTAATCTTGGCTGAAAAAGAGATCGAAATTGAAGAGGGAGTGGAGACAAAGCTGCAATTCTCGATTCCTTTCCTTACCGAAGATGAGTACGAAACCTTTTCGCAACTCGACAGACGGATATGGAAATTATGGGACAGGGACAAGGCGGATGACATTAAGGAAGTGTTCGGTCAAGCGCTGGAACTGACGGCGGTTGAAGAGATCAGTACCGGCATTACCCTCCTCCATGAAAAGTACAAACGGTTACAAAAAACGTATTTGAAACAGGCCGCCATGGAAGCGCCAATGGAAAAGCCCTTTCCGACGATGGACCCGATCGCCGAAAAGGGAACTCTTTTGTCCGATCTGTTCGACGCGTCGGTCGTCGAAGCCGTGGAAGGAGCGGCAAACCTTTCGTCCGCGGGCACACTGCAGCAAATCCACGATTATCCTCGAGGGGCAATCGTCTATGGTCCGGGCTCCGCTGCCGATTTCGGGCTTCTCATCGACAACTCGACCGGAATAGCCGATACAACCGGAGAATTTGTCTTCAGTCAAAGGAACAAAGCGGCCTTCTGGTTCGATGCCGATTTTGGCGAGAATCTGTCGCTCGCGAGCCAATTGAGCTACACATTCGATCTGACCGACTACTTCTTTCTCACCCTCGATCAGCTCCAACTCGGCGGAGAATTCGCGGTAATCGGGAGAACACCGGCGGTCATCACTTTCGGTATCGGCCGGTTCACCTTCTCCGATTTCAGCAGGAAAGTCTTTTCGCATACTGCCGACGGAGTCGCCTTTAAAGTGGGCCTTCCCTCCGTCTCCCTCTCGGTCTCATCCGCGTTTACCCGCTTTTTACAAGCGTCCGAGAGTACCATTATCATGTCGAAATCCGACCTGAAGGACAGAAGCGGCGACGCTCTTCAAATCGCGGGACCGTTCGAACTTGGACCGTTCGGACCGTGGAGGCTGATCGGAATAGCAAATATACAGTTTTCCGAACTCTTTTTGCGGCAGACGATCGATATCTCCTACGTCATGCAGCGAGATTTTCATCCCGCCGATACAATGGTTACCCGAGGCGGGGCCGTCCACACCTTCTATTTCGGCGGGGGGGTTTCCGGACCGATTGTCTCACCATTGTTCTTCAACAGTTTTTTCTATTTCAATATGGGGACCGTCGGCGAAACACCTATTCGAAGTTTCTTGGCCGGAGGCGGATTGGACCTCTACCTGCAGTCATTTCTCTACTCCAAGGTCGGTCTCGATTTTGTGTGGGCAAGCGGTGATAAAGACCACGATTCATTCTATGAGGGAAATACCGAAGGCAACTCCACCGCCTTTATTCCCATATCGATGGCGACGGCCGGTCTCGTTTTCGCCCCGCAATTGACGAATGTTTTCTACGGGACCGCGAGTTTCTCGATAAAACCGTTTTCCATGATCGATACATTGATAGCCCAAAACTTTTCCGTTCAACTGAAAGGCATCCCCTTCTTTCGTTCCACGGCGGGACCACTTTCGGTCACCGGCATCGATTCCGAGTCAACATCGCTCTATTTGGGTACCGAAGCCGACGCGGTTATACGAGCAAGACTCTTGTCCGATGTGGGAGTCGGGATTTCGGTAGGTCTTTTCTTTCCCGGCACAGCCATGGAAAGCAAAGAGGTGCAAATACTGGGCAGGTTTGAATTGTCCCTCAGTATCTGAAGACTTTATGGAGGAGAATTGCGATGAAGAGAAACAAAATGACGATATGCAGTTTGATCGTGCTTATAGCCCTGGCGGTTCCGGCGCCGTTTTTATTCTCAGCTCAAACCGGTACTCTGCAAACCGTTCGGGGAAAAGTAGAGATAAAAACCCCGGGGGGAGTGTGGAAACAGGCGAATGCCGGAGACACCATCCTTCAAGGGACAACCATATCCACCGGTTTCGACGGGACGGCGATTATCGCGTTAGGAAACACCTCCGTCGTGGAGGCAAAACCGCTGACCCGCCTGACGTTGAATGAGCTTATCCAAAAAGAAGGGAAAGTGAACACCGAACTTTTTTTGGATGTAGGACGGGTAAAAGCGGAAGTCAAGTCATCCGAGGGGTTGGAACATACCTTTACCTTAAAGAGTACCGTCTCAACTGCATCCGTACGCGGAACGACAATCGAAGGTGACGGTGAAGAGTGGGAGACCCAGGAAGGCACCTGTTCCGTTTCCAATAACACGGGACAAACGGTAACCGTGACCCAAGGCCAGTCGACGACGGTCACCGGTAACGCGCCCCCCGCGCCGCCCCAGGCCACGATGGCCCAATCCACAACCGTGCAGACATCGACAAAACCGAGCGACGACGGTGACGACGGCGGGGGCGGTGATGACGACGACGGCGGCGGCGGAGCCGCGCCTCCATCCGTGCCGACACCGACTACGACAACGGTTACCATTACCTGGGATTAAGGCGGACCGCCGGCCGGGACATATAAGGTCAAACCGTTCATCCGATAATTGTTCCGCTACTATTGTCGGATTATGAGGAGTGGGATATATTTATTAAGAGGGGAATTATGATGCGAAAAAACAATTATATACTGTTATTCATCGCCGCGGCGTCTTTTTTTCTGTGGAGTTGCCAAAATCCGCTGGATAAGATGAGCACCATCAATACGGAGTTTGTCAATCCGGCAATCGCGATAAAAGGACTGCCGGACACGGTAACGGTCACCGGATACGAACTTACGGTTACCGGTGATGACATGGACACAATAACGGAAACCATCGAAGCCGGAGAAACAAGCCTCACCTTTGATGTCCCCGCCGGGGACAACCGGACGTTTACCCTCACCGCGACAAGCTCGTGGGTAACATTCGAAGGCTCGGTTACCGAAAATCTTACAGCCGGCGATACAATCGATGTGACCATTCCCCTCACCGTTGTTCCCCCCATCGGCATCTGGAAGTTCACAAAAATTCCCCTTTACGCGTTTACCGACATTCCCGACGGAGAGAGCGGCGTTGTGGACGCCCCGTATGACGTTATGAAACAGTTCGGCGGGACCACAGACAGCGACGGGGACGGATTCGTGGAAATCGATATGGACGGCGACGGTGCCGCTGAGGAAATGTGGGTCAACTCCTATTTTGAAATAACCCCCTCCCGCGTTCGCATCTTTCTTGAACTGAACGGTACCGATGCCGGGACCTACGATATGTGGACCGGAAGCCCCTTTCCCGACGGCGCCGGCGTCTATTACGACAGCGATTGGGACGGAACAATCGACAGTATCGGCGCCGGGACCATCACCGTTGAGGGGGAGACCCACACCTTTATATTCGACGGAACCACCCTCACCTACACCGACACTGCCGCCGGCGAAACCATGACCGCCGTCTTGAGCAGTCCGTCGGCCATCGCGGACGCGACGGACATCAGCTTCGACTTCGGTGCACAAGAGCCTTCTACCGGACAACCCGACGTTGTCGGTGTGTGGCAATTGGTCCAGCAGAAATTTCCCGACGGCACCGAGATTAATTTTCCGATGGACATGCTCCAAGGGATAGAGGACAAGGACGGTGACGGATTTTCAGAGGAAGATTTCGACATGGACGGTTATGAGGAAGAGTTGTGGATGGACCAATACTTAGAAATATCCACCGAACGGTTCCGCTCCTACTTAGAAGTCAACGCGACCGACCCGGGTGAAAGTTTATGGGACAATACACCGTTCCCGGGTCCCGGTCTTTACTACGATCCCGATATCGACCCGCCATTCTCCGGCATCGATGAAGAAAACAATATTCTCTATCTCGACGACGGCGAAATGCCCTATACCATAGAGGGGGACGGGAACGATGCCACCCTCACCTTTTCAATTGATATGGGGGACGGGACATCGATGACCATGATCTTGGACCGCACCGATGAATCGGTCCTACAAGGGGCACAGGAGATCGATCTTACCGGACAGTGGGTCGAATCGGCACCCATTTTTGTCGCTTCTCCCTACGGTGAGGTTATTCCCAACGGCGCGGGAAGTTTCGATTTCTCAGACGCCATAGAAGCCGACGGGGACAGTGACAGTCCGGCAACCGACTTTGCCGGTCCGGAGATGGTGTTCACACTAGCGAATACCACCGACAGTTCGATTACGATCTCTTCACTCACTATCACCGAAGGTGACACAGCGGATTTCGATATCGTTACTTCCCCAAGCTCGACTATCGGAGCGGACGATTTTACAACGTTCGGTATCCGGTTCGACCCGCTCTATAAAGACGACGGTTCAGGTTTCGTAGCCGGTCGTGCGGCGACAGTGACCATCGAACACAGTGTGACGGATGAGGGCCCTTACACCTTCGAGGTTACCGGGACCGCGATCGCGCCGACCCTTATGGGATACGTTGACGACGGAAGCGGCAATCCGGTGGAAGGCGCGTACATCCGGTTGTACGGACCTGTAGGGACGGACCCACCCACGGTAGACGAGTATGACGCGAGCAAGGCGGACGGCTACTACGCATTCTTTTCTATTCCGTCCGGCAATTACTATCTGGTCATCGAGCGGGACGGGTTCGATCCGGTTACCCACGTGGTAACTATACCGTGAGCAGCGGCACGCGGAGGCTAAGGCAGGAGTGAAGAAAAGCCGAATCATCATCTTCATGATTCTTTTGACCGTTTTCCAAATCGGCTGTGATCTGGATTCCGCCGGCCCGAACGGAGATGATGATGAAGAGAAAGATGCCGGAAGTGACGATAAGGAGACGGTAGACAGTTCCATCAGTTTCGATACAACCGAATATGAAGGGATAGAGACAAGTCCCGTTATCACCTTGATAAGCGGAGAAAGCAACACCTCGGCCGCTGTAGCGGATACGGCAGAGGTACATGTTTACAGTGAAGAGACGGATACCGATGGGGAATGGATAACGGTGACCGAAACCGGAGCGAATACTTCCTATTTCACGGGGACGGTCGGGCTGGAGAGGACTTTCACCAACGCCGGTTACGTGGGTATTACCGCCGACAACGATAAGGTGGCCGTCTACGCGGACGGATGGGCGGGAAACAGAGAGACGATAACGGCGGAATACCAACCCGGCAATTCGGGAAGCCCGATAACCGCCGAAGCCGACTATTCGGAACCGAGTTCCACCGTTTCAGGTTCCGTAAAAGATGACGCGGGGGACATCGTTACCGGTGCATCGGTACAACTCTACAACAGCGATCGCTCAATTGATTACACTGTGGGAAGCAGGAGCGACGGCGTTTACGCGTTTTACGATATACCGTCGGGCGTTTACACGATAAAAGCCGATAAAGACGTATATATTTATATGGAAAAGAGTGTCATTGTACAATGACTAAATGCAAGGTGTGATCTTTTTGGAGGCGATCAATGTATGCAAAAACGAATCTCTATATCACCCTCGTTCTTCTTGGGTTGATTTGTTTCCCTTTTCTGCTCTTCTTTGGGTGTGAAAACCCCCTGCTCGGCATCGGCAACAGAACAGGCCTGAAAGGAACGGTAACCATTGCCGGTATGACCGACGCTTCGGGCGTCGTTATCAGTGCGGAACAGGTGACCGGCGGTCAAACGAAATCGGTGCAGAAACTGCTCGGGACCGTGAAAGGCGGGCAATTCTCAACCAGAACGTTACAGACCACGATGACCGATGAAAACGGCAGCTTTGAGTTGACAGACCTCGAAGAGGGGACCTACACCGTCAGTGCCGAAAAAGACGACACCTTAGGCGCGGTGGAGACCGACATTATCGTTACCTCGAAAGACGTCACCCAGGTTGATATTACCCTTACCGCCACCGGTTCCATCAGCGGAACGATCACCCTCAGCGGAACCGGAAGTGAAGGATCGTTCGCCTACGTGGAAGGGAGCAGCTATGTAGCCGCCACCGCATCGGACGGCAGCTTTGTAATCAGTAAAGTGCCGATCGGAACGTATGATGTCGTGGTATACCACGACGGCTACACCAGTTCGACCAATTCGGGTGTCACGGTCGTTGCCGCAACCGACATTTCAATAGGTGCGGTAGACCTTTCACCCGGTGCTGCGGTCGACACCACCGCTCCGATCGTCGTATCTACCGATCCCCCTCAAGGTGTCTCTAAATTTCCGATAGATGCCCCCATCAAGGCAACCTTCAGTGAAGCGATGGACGACACAACAATTACCACGGGCACTTTTACTATGTCCGGCGGGGTCACCGGGACGGTAAGCTACGACGCAAACTCGAGGACCGCAACTTTCACACCGGATGCAAATCTAACTTACAGCAACTCCTATTCGGTCACACTCTCCACCTCAATAGCGGACGCCGCCGGGAACACCCTCGATGGAGATTATATATGGTCGTTCGCGACCCAAGCGCAGCCGGTCCCACCACCGGAGATGGATGTTCTTCTTGAGCAGTACGACGGCATGTCATGGTACCATTATTGGCCCGTTGCTGAAGGAGGCATGCCGACTATGGGAGTAGATAACGACAGTTATACCTATTCCGTTCTCATAAAAAATGACGGTGCATCGACCCTCAACATAATCGATAATGATAGCGACGGTAATGCTATAACCGTACAAAATCATACAGGAACATCAGGCCTTCTGCCTGTCAACAATGAGCCGAACAATGAGCCGTGGGGGTTGGATTTAACGGGGATGAATTACGCGATAGCCCCCGGGACCACCGAACAATTCCTGCTGACGTGGGTAGTTACCGGCTCTCCCGAAAATTATTACGCCACCATACGGATCGAATCCGATGACCCCGCCGGCAGATTTTTTTCATTTACTATTTCCGGTTATTCGATCTGTTAACTTAAGCAATGCGGGAGAGAGGCAGAGAAAGTCAAGTGCCTTAAGAAAGTTTCAGGAGTTGATGATTGTTCAAAAGGAGGAAGGCTGATGCCGGCCCGAAAGAGGAGAAGAAACACGAGGAAGAGTATTTACCGTTTTGGATAGGGACAATACCGGCGAGAGAAGGATGCAGTTTCCTCCAGCCTTTGGAGAACAGACCTCCCCTGCTTATTCAAAACTGGACCTCCTTTCTCCTTTCTTTTATCCGAGGATGCAAAACAATCGATCGGCACATTCAAACTGTTACGAGGGAAACCGGAGGCTCGGTAGAAAAATCCTCGATTGAAGAGACATTCAACCTCCTTCGAGCGGAAAATTTATTACTAACGAAAACTGAATTCTTAAACCGTATCGATCGGCATGAAGATACAATAACCGAATCATCACCGCAGCCGATAGAACAGTTGTGCTGGACCACCTGCAACAACAGCAGCGCATTGATTGCGAGTATTCAAAGCTATTATCAAGGTCTGCCTCAGGATAGCGGAGGCCTCAGGTATTCCGTATTTGATGACAGCAAATCCCAAGATAAACAGGAAGAGTATCGCATCTCATTGAAAAAGTGGAGCGTAGAATCCGGCACCCCGGTCTTTTATTGCGGCCGGATAGAGCGCGAACATTTTATCGAACGTTTCTTTAACTCCTCTTACGGGAAGGACATTCCCCAATCGCTTCTTCGTTTTGCTCTTTTCGGTATGCGGGGTTGGGAAAATACCGTAGGCTCCAACAGAAACAGCATGCTGCTCTCCACTGTCGGCGGCAATTTTATTTCAACCGATGATGACATGTATGGAACGTATACCGACCTGAGGAAAGATGGAAATAAAACACTCACACTGTCCTGTCAAGCAGATCCGACGGAAATTTCACTCTATCCCTCGGAGGAAGAGTTGCTTTACGGTGCTATTAAGAGAGAGTTCGATATTGTTCAAGAACATAACCGGTTTGTCGGCAAATCAGTAGGCCGCCTTATCAATCTGTTTCAGGGAAACTGTCAACCGATCGATATGGAAGAGATAAGCGGTTACATGATCAAAACCCTCATCCGTGCCGATAAAAAAATACGGGCCGTCGGCACAGGGGTTTTCGGCGATTCCGGGATGCAGAAACCTCACGCGTTATTCATGAAAGAGATTGAAAACCGTAATGACTATCTCGCCTGTAAGAAAAATTATCTCAATTGTCTGCAGAGCCGCATGGTTTCGTGGGGTGCGCAGACATATACAATAAGCGAAAGCAATTTCTTTCGGGCCGGCAATGTCTCCCTCTATAACCAGGAAATGCTTCCACCGTTTATGCCCAGTGGAAGAAACGTTGTCATACTTTTCAGTCTCTTGCTGGTCCTTTGCTATTTTCCTGGTTCCATCGCCCATTTACCGTACGGGGTGTATCACAAACCGTCTCCTCCCCGCTTTTTCACAAAAGAAATACTGCGTGAAATCTCCTCGCGGCTTTGCGATATTATCTATCTAATTGTAAAAATAATATCAATACCGGATATAATAATTGAACCGAACGAACGGCTTCGTTTTATAGGCAGCACGCTCGTTAGTGTGGGAAGTGCGTCTCAAATTGATTTTGAAGAATATCTTCAATACGCTTGGTACGAACAAGTACGGAACGATATCGCACAGCTCGAACGCATGCTAAAAAAACACCGTGAAGAACCTGGTTTTTGGGCTGAAGATGTTTATAAGATAATTGAAGGTTATGAGAATGCAACTGTAAACCGCGCCGCACATGTTCCTTCCGACCATTCTTCCTCCCTCTCTCCCAACTCCGCCCTTGAAGATTGTAAAGCTGCCGTAAAAGGATACGGCGAATTATTGATGCTATGGCCGGAAATATGGAGCAGCGTTTTGAATGCACACCAAGCCGGTATGCTGATGCCGGTAAGACTATAAAGAGGTTAATCGGCCGCAATGGCGAAAACACCGGAGATTTCTATTATTATTCCAGTTCACAACGGTGCAGCATATTTAGCAAATGCGCTGAATTCGGTAATTGATCAAACTTTCGATTTTCGCCGCATGGAAATTATCCTGATAGATGATTGTTCTACCGATAAGACACCTGAGATCATTGCTCATTACGCATCGGAGCATGATAATATTTTTGCTTTGAAAACCGATTACAGCACAGGGGCGGCAGGACACCCGAGAAATATGGGATTAGACGCGGCAAACGGACGATACATCATGTTTTTAGACAGCGACGACGTGTACCTCGATAATGCCTGCGAATTTTTGTTTAGCCGTATTGAAGAGTTCCGATCCGATATCGCGGCTGCTGTATATTATGAAGAAAATAAAGGGGAACGGACAATGCCGGCTGTTTTTAATCAATTAATAATCCGGCATTATATAAATGTTTCATGCAGAGAAGCACCCGCCCTCCTCCTTTTCCCTCCCAGTATTTGGTCGAACATATATTCCAACGATTTTCTCACAAAAAATAATATTCGTTTTCCCGAAGAAATAATCGGTGAAGACATGGTTTTTGCCGCGGAGACGTTCCTCACAGCCGACACGATAAGCTATTTTAAAGAACCGGTGTATCTTTATCAAAGACGACATTCAAAAGAAGAGACATCCGTTTCCCTCGGTAACGATACCCGAATTGTCATTGAAGCCTGTGAAAACAAGAAACTGATCCAACAATTATATGACAAAGAACCGCAATTGGATTACTTTTCAATACGCTACGCTATCGATATCAGATATATCGTAGGCCATTATTTACGATTAACCGAATTACCGAAAAAAGATAAGAATGAAATGAGATCGGCACTTACAGAATTTTTAAGAAATTATAATAAGGCAAATCTCGATTATTTAAGCCTGTCCGAAGAATTGATCGTAAGACTATTAGCAGAAAAAAAATATGAGAAACTCGATATAATCAAGCCGATGCTCATACAGCTCTCATCCCTCGAAGATGTCGGTGAAGAAGACTCGATTAAAGAACCACATCAAAAAACACCGAGTTTGATCAATCGGTTATTGAACTATGTGAAAAAGGGGAACAACTGAAAAATGGGCCCGGAAATCACTATTATCATACCGTTTTATAACGAATCAAACTATATAGAGGAAAGTGTAGCTTCCGTCCTTTGTCAAACATTTGATTCAATACAGCTTGTTTTAGTGGATGACGCGAGTGAGGATGACAGCCTTGAAAAAGCTTTAAAAACGGCAGCCGAAGAAAAAAACATCGAGATTATTCGACACCAACAGAATTTTGGGTTGGCGGCTTCCAGGAATTCAGGACTGCAAAGAGCACGCGGTACCTATATCATGTTTCTCGACGCGGACGACCAGTTGGAATCCGATGCATGCGGACAATTGTACAATGCTGCTGTACGTGAAAGAGCCGACATTGTCGCGGGAGAAACCTGGTGGCGAAATCAATACGGTTTCCATATCCCGGTCCGTTATTTAAAAGAAAATTTCAAGAAAGAGGCGATGGATAATTGCAGAGACTCCGACAGCTTTCCCATTTCCGTGCCAACGGTAACCGGTAAAATGTTCCGAAGTGAACTACTGACGAGGCATTCCATACACTTCCCTCCCGTTCGTCACGGTGAAGATATCGCTTTTTCGCTTTATTCCTGGTTTTTCGCTCAGAAAATTACTTTGCTGGAGAGAATCGTTTATTTACAGCGAAGAAGAACAGTGCCGGAAGGTCCTTCCCTAAGCTCGAACAAAACTTTCTTTTACATCAAAGAAAGAACAGATGTTTTAA
Organism: uncultured Spirochaetales bacterium; assembly: GCA_964543975.1. Taxonomy (GTDB): domain Bacteria; phylum Spirochaetota; class Spirochaetia; order SPDA01; family CAZJBZ01; genus CAZJBZ01. The sequence goes on along the minus strand of CAZJBZ010000009.1, from coordinate 7,384 downwards.
GCGCTCTTCTTGCCTTTTGTACGGAGAAATCGTTGGAAAAAACAAAGGGCCGCTTATTAAAGACATCGCTTTGGTTTTTACTTCGCACTATCTGCTCAATCCAAAGTGAAGAAGAAAAAAAGAAGGCGATTAATCTGCTGCTTACCTTTCTTGAGGAAAATAAAATTGATAAAAATCTGCTGCTCGAGTATACTTATTTGACTCCGGAAGAATTATATACGGAGTTGTTCCGAATGAATGATACGGATTTTCTTTTCCATACCATTTATGGGTCACTTTTAAGGACGTTGAATTATTGAAATTGATATGAATATTCTTATAACCGGCGGATCCGGCTTCCTTGGTATGAATCTTCTGTCATACCTTTCTACTTTGAATTTACCTTTCCGGATTAAAATTTTCGATTCCCGTGTTCTTTCAAACGAAACAGTCACACATCATTTGAAAAGCTTCCAATCATTCGAATTCGTCAAAGGCGATATACGTGACGGAGCCGCAATCGAAAAAGCGTTTAAAAACAGTGATGTTGTTGTTCATCTCGCCGCCCAAACGGGCGTTGTTCACTCTATCGAAAACCCTGAAGACGATTTTCTCAATAACTCAATCGGAACATTCCGCTGCTTGGAAGCATGCAGAAAGCATGGAATACAGCGGTTTATTTTCGCGTCAAGCGGTGCGGTTTTCAGCGCACAGGATACTGCGATAACGGAGGACCAAAATCCGTTTCCTCAAAACCCGTATGGCGCGGGAAAAGCAGCAGGGGAAGGATACTGTCACTCTTACGCGGCTTCCTACGGAATAGAAACCGTTGTCTTGCGGTTCAGCAATGTCTACGGTCCATATTCATCCCGCAAACGGAGTGTAGCCGCGAAATTCATTCAAAACGCCCTTAAAGGTGAACCTCTCGTCATTTACGGCAGAAGTTCGCAATGCCGTGATTTCATCTTCGCGGAAGATATCGCACGAGCAATCCATACTGTGGCAGCCGAAACCGGACCGGTCGGCGGAATCTATCATGTCGCTACGAACAAAGCCACATCAATAAAGGATCTGGCGGAAATCATTAAACAAAAAATCAGAAAATCCGGCCTTCCCGATGCGACAATACAGTATAATTATGAACATCAGGGAGGTGTAGAAAAAATCATTTTAAACTCGATGAAATTTCAAAAGCGTTTTTTTTGGAAACCTTCGTATTCACTGGAAGAAGGCATAGAAAAAACGATCGCTTGGTATATTAATTTGAAGAGTATGGTACAAAAAAATTGAAAATAAGTACGTGCCACGAAACCCTATTTTGAAATAAGTTCGGGAGGATAAAAAAAGTCATGAGAGTATTGATTACGGGACTTGACGGTTATCTGGGCTGGTCATTGGCCCTTCACCTTGCCCGCCGCGGTCATGTCACAGCCGGCGCTGACGGCTTTTTCAGACGCAAATGGGTCCGAGAGATGGGAAGCGACAGCATGATTCCGATTTCTCCTATGAAAGAACGATTGTCCGCGTGTACAAAATACTATCGAGGAGGAGTATCCTTCTATGAGGGGAATCTATGCGAGTATCCGTTTATAGAAAAGATATTTTCCGAATTCAAACCGGAAGCGATCGTTCATTTAGGAGAAATGCCTTCCGCCCCCTATTCAATGATAGATGTTCATCACGCGGTTTTTTCGCAGACAAACAATATTACAAGTACCCTCAATATTCTCTTTGCCATGAGAGATATTTGTCCCTCGTCTCATCTGATTAAATTGGGTACGATGGGAGAATACGGGACACCGAATATCGATATTCCGGAAGGCTTTTTCGATATAGAATATCGCGGCCGCAAGGACACCCTGCCTTTTCCTCGGCAGGCCGGTTCATGGTATCACTGGTCGAAAGTCCACGATTCTTATAACGTTATGTTTGCCTGTAAAATATGGGATTTGTGCTCCACAGACGTCATGCAGGGTGTCGTTTTCGGAACAAGCACGGAGGACATGCAGTCGGATAAACAATTGGCGACCCGGTTCGATATCGATCAAAGTTTTGGGACCGTTATCAATCGTTTTTGCGCTCAAGCGGTTATAAACGAACCTCTCACGCCTTTCGGGAGAGGCCTGCAAAAACGCGGATTTCTTCCTCTTCGTGATTCTATGCAGTGCTTAACGCTCGCCATCGAGAATCCTCCGTCGAAAGGGGAGTATCGTGTGTTCAACCAGTTTGAAAAAGTATATTCGGTCACGGAACTGGCGGAAAAGGTCCAAAAAGCGGCGGGGAAAATAGGTTTATCGGTCGATATTGAGAACCTTGAAAATCCGAGAAAAGAAATGGAAGAACACTATTACAACCCTGACCATCGCCATCTCCTTGATTTAGGGTATAAACCGACACACGATATCGATGCCGAGATAGTAACGATGCTGAACGAATTAAAAAAGTACAAAGAGCGTATTGGCACTTACCGGGACATCCTCATACCGGATATCCACTGGGACGGCACCAGACATCGTTCTAGTTTTTTAATGAAATAGACGAAAGTTTTGAATCCTTCGTGAAATATGATGATACAGTTATGCAGATGACTCCATTGAAAAATGATAAAAATAGGTATACAATGATAGTGTCGGACTAACACAAGGATGTAATAAGTATGCCCTCATCCGTTCTTTCAATGTGTTTTTGCTCCTCAAAGAAGGGCATCGTGAAGTGCACAAGTCTTCGTTTTTTCCTGCTTTTTACCGCACCATCACCTCCGGTAAACAGCGCACTACGAAAACCATTATTACATCCTTTTTTAGATCGCAGCCGCAAAGGACTTATTAGATGATATTTTAAGGAGGATAATTCTATGACTCTAAAGCTAAAAAGTTGTACTCAGATTTTTTCCATCTCTCTTTTTTGCGTACCATTTCTCCTGTTTTTCGGATGTGAAAATCCGGTCATCGAAGAGCAGGGAGCTGTCATCCAAGGAACGGTTTCCATCGAGGGAATGGAGGATGTGTCAAACGTTCTCATAAGCGCGGAAAAGGTAACCGACGGCCAAACCCGAAGGGTGAGGGAAAAGATTGGTTCGTTCGACACCTCTGAAAAGCCGACCAAAGGTATCTACACCGCGGTGACGGACGAAGAGGGAACGTTCAAAATAGCAGATTTGGAAGAGGGCAGCTATACAGTCACCGCTCAAAAAAACGACGCGCTTGCCGCAAGTGAGACAGGAATCATCGTAACCACAAAGGATGTAACGCAGGTTGATATAACCCTTACCGCGACCGGCAACATTGCAGGAACGGTCACCTTGGACGGGCAGCCCACGGGAAACGGAGGTACATTCGTTGTCGTTGACGGAACCAGTTATATGGCGGTAACGTCGGACAGCGGTGATTACACCATTTCAAAAATACCGGTAGGGACCGGTTATTCTGTGACCTTTTATCACGATGGGTTCTCACAGGTTTCGATCTCCAGCATTGAGGTCACTGCGGCAGGGACAACCGATCCCGGCTCCGGTTCGCCAACAAACCTTATATCTGAAACCGGGACCATTACCGGTACGGTGACCTTAGACGGACAAACAGCAGGTTTATCGGGTACGACAGTTTCCGTCGAAGGAACGGGAATCGCGACCGTTACCACCGACTTAGGAGATTTCACCCTCCCGGAGGTACCGAACGGTATGTATGAGGTCACCTTGACTCACCCCGGTTATCTCAGTGCAACCGAGCCGAATGTCACGGTTACTGCCGGGGCCACAACCGATATTCCGACGGTTGACCTGGTAAAGGGACCGGAGATTCAGGTCCAATTCCTCGACATCACCCCAGTTTATCTAGCCACCCCCGGCTACATGCACATCCCTGACGGGTTCACATTGTATCTTGATCCGTTCGCAACCAATTTCCCGGTCCCCTTTTACATAAAAAACACCGGCGGGTCCGTGCTAACACTCTATGATGGTGACGGTGACACAAACTACATTGAAGTAGAGCACCACGCCGACAATCCCGGTACCGCCGCGGAACCGTGGCAGATTTCCACACCACCCGCGACCACAACGATAAACCCCGGAGAGAGTGAAGCATTTACATTGACCTGGCAGAGTCCGGGTGGAGAGCCTGAAGACGAAGGGATGTATTACGCTACGATTACAATCGAATGTGACGATGCGTTCAACCGTTTCTTTTCATTTGTCGTGTTTGGGGAATGGACATTTTAAAGGGCCCGGCCGGCCGCTGCTCTGCTAACCCTTAATGCCGGTGAGCGATATTCCTTTAATAATGTTTTTCTGGAAGATGAAAAATGCCACCAGGACAGGGACGGAAGCAAGAACGTTGGCCGCCATGGGGCGGGCCATATCACTCGAATACTGGGAATTGAAAAACGGTATACCGACCGGGATGGTCATTACCGACGGTTTGGTAATAGAGATAAACGGCCACAGGAAATCGTTCCACGAATGGAGAAAGATAAAGATCGCCAATGAAGCCAACGCGGCCTTTGTCAACGGAACGATGATGACCATATAGATATTAAAATGAGAACAGCCGTCAATTTTTGCGGCATCGAAAAGTTCCTCGGGAAGTCCTCTTATAAACTGGAAGAGAATGATGACCCCGAAGGGGGCTGCGACGAGAGGGAGTATAAGACAGAGATAGGTATTAAGCATTCCCAAATTCCGAAACAGGATGTAGAGCGGGATCAATTTTGCTTCCGCGGGTATCATCAATCCTGCCAGGACCGCCCAAAACCAGAACGTGCTGCCGGTAAAGTTAAACCTGGCAAACGCGAAAGCTGCGGTGGAGCACAAAACTAAAACGGTAAGTGTAACGGAAGAGGCAACGATAAAACTGTTGACCGTCCAGATTGCAATATTCGCCTGTTTATTGGTCAACACATAGTTAAAATTTTCGAAGATGTATGGAGGATTAATCAGAACATTAAAATCGGTTGTCTTCGCACTTTCCGGTTTAAAAGCAACGGCAACAGACCAGAGCATTGGGAGTGCGATGATAACGGCTAAAGCAATCGCTATAAGGTTGATTACGACTTTGATACCAAACTGTGGTTTTAACATTTTCATGGTTCCCCTTACCCCGTTAACAATCGTCGCTGCAACATCGATATGATAAAAAGAACGATAAAAAGGGCAAACGCGACTGCCGAGGCCTCCCCCACATAGTAGCGTTGGAAACCTGTTTCATACAGGTACTGAATAATCGTCCGTGTAGCCCCGCCTGGTCCGCCTTGCGTGATTAAAAAAACCTGACCGAACACTTTAAATGAAGCAATCAACTGCAAAAAAAGGACGAGAAAATGGATATGCTTTAACGAAGGTATCGTAATATGGAAGATCTTCTGAAACCACGAAGCCCCCTCCAAATCCGCCGCCTCATAGTGGGAAGGAGGAATGTCTTGTAATCCGGCAAGATAGAGAATCATATTGAAACCCTGGGTCCACCAAATTGTCAAACCGATAATTGCCCACCACACCACTCGTACATCGTTTGTCCATGCAATTTCGGTACCCAATACACCGTTCAAGAGTCCGCTGTATTTGGCCAGGACAAAGCCCCAAACGCTGGAAATTACCGACACCGAAAGCACATGGGGAGCAAAATAGATGCCGCGGAAAAGTGTTTGTAACCGTAAACGCTTCGAATCGAGGATAAGTGCGAGGACAAATCCGCTGAGCATGAGAAGCGGTGTCGATAGAATAGTAAAATAGGTGCTGTTCCAGAGAGATGTCCAAAATATTTTATCCGTAAAAATCTCAAAATAATTAGAAAGTCCGATGAATGTCTTATCTCCTACGATGTTCCACTCGGTAAAACTTACATAGAGTCCCTGTATTAATGGATAAAACGTGAAGAGTATATAAAAAAACAGAAATGGCAGCAGAAATTGGTAACCGTCCAATCGAATCTTTCTTGTTTTCATAATTCCATAGTAAAAAGAGGGAGAGGGTGCTTTCCCTCCCCCGTTGTTATTGTACCATTTATTTTCTATTTGGAAAGTGCACTATTTAATCTCTGTTTCGCCTCTTGGAGCGCACCTGCAGGATCGGTATTACCGACCAGCATCTTTTCAATCGGCTCATACAATTCAGGCGCGAATGTCAACCAGACGTTCTCGGTAGCCGGATACGAAACAACGTTGATTTTCTTGGCGATGTTGGTCCTATGAGGCATGGAGGTAAACTTCTCGGATTGTCGTGCTTCAACACTGGCCGGGATGTGTCCGGCCCGTGCCCACCGCCAATTGTTTTCGGCAAACCATTTGATAAACGTGACCGCTTCTTTTGTTTGCCGTTCGGTCCTGTCGGGATTGGTCGGGAGCAGAAGACTGTGTGAATCGGTCCAAAAAATCGATTCCTCAAAAATCCGCGGTAAAAGGACCACATCCAGATCGTCACCAAACACTTTAACACCTTGGTTGATGTCCCAAGGACCTGTCAGATAGAGGGCCGATCCTCCCTCTTTGAACAGTTCCCATGGATTGTCCAATTCTCTAGGAACATAATTTTCATACAACTGATTGAGCGCCGTCATCGCCTTGAATGCTTTATCTTCATTCCATTGGACCGATTTTTTGTCTTCGGCCAGGAACCTGCCGGCGTTCATCTGTTTGTACATGGTAAACCACATGGTGGCCACCGGCCATCCGCCGATACTTGCCGCCAGAGGAACGTCTCCGCCGTTTTTTATTTTCGCCAAATCGTTGGAAAAATTCTCCAAACCGTCGGACAGAGCAACATTTCCATTGTCATCGACTAATCCGTATTTTGAAAGGATGTTCTTATTACAGAGAAGAATAAAGAGAAGATTATCCATCGGTACCGCGTACCTTTTTCCGTCAAAGGTGACCGAGTCGATCATTCCCTGCGGATAGACGGAATAGTCCAGCTCCACACCGACGCCGTTTGCTACCGACTCCAGCGGATCAATCAATTTATCGCTTTTCAACTCCAATAACCGTGTTACATGACTGACACCTAGATCAGGGGAGGTGCCTCCGAGTACAGCGGTCCGGAGTTTCGTATAGTACTGACCCCAATCCTGCGTCATGTTGGCAATATTCACGTTGGGATTCATCTCATTATACTCTTCGACGATCTGTACGATAGTCTCACCGTCGCCGCCGCCGAATAGGTTCCAGAATTCCAATTCTACCACACCGCCTTCTTCTTCGGCCCTCTCGCCTTGTCCGCCGGCAAAAACCGGGAGAACGAGAAAGAACGCTAAAACTAAAACAATACTTATTTTTTTGAGCATAGGGCATGCCTCCTTGAATTTTTCTTGATTATATAATGTGAATTCGAAGTTGTCAACTCTTATTTCTGATTCAATTCATTTTTCTTGTAGTATTTGCGCCGTTATTTGCAGAAATGTTGCTTTAAATTGAA
>CAZJBZ010000008.1:7541-26792 GCA_964543975.1 uncultured Spirochaetales bacterium | reverse complement strand
GAGAATACTCAAATGGTTTTTAGGGCTGCTACTGGTAGCTTTCATATTCGGATGTGCCACCGGTCCGGATAAAGCGGCTGAAGAACCGGCGGAAAAAACAGTCGAGGAACCGGCTGCCGAAAAAGAGGCCGAACCTCAGCCTAAAGCAGCCGAGGAAGCACCGGAACCGGTAACGGTCATCATCGACCTGCTGCAAAAAGAGAGTTCCTATTACGCTGACGGTGTTTTGGATGAGTACATAGCCATTACGTATATGGAGGAAAGTACGAAACGTGATTCACGCGAACGGTTTAACGATGACAATCAACTTCAGGAACGATGGGAATATATCTATGAAAACGACATGCTGAAGCGGGAAGAGAACTATAACGGAGCGGGTGAACTGCAAAAATACCACGTCTACGATTACGATAATCAGGGAAACATGATTCTTGATGCCATGTACGATGAAAAGGATGAGCTTCAATCGAAATCGGAGTATGAATACGATGCGGACGGCAATAAAGTGTTGTGGGAAGTGTACGGCGGAAACGGTGCTCTATTATCGACAACCAAATATATCTATGAAAACGGACTCAATACCCGTATCGAGACCTATACCCCGGCGGGGGAATTGAGTGTCTACTTTGAGATCGAGTACGAAAACGGCAATGCCGTCAAGAAAGCAGAATATTCGGCGGACGGAGAGTTGGAAGGGTACAGCACCTTTGGCTACCGGGACGGGGCGATGGTTGAAAAAACAATCCACAGGGCAAACGATTCCGTTCAGCGTAAGGTCCTCTATGAGAACAACGAGCGAGGCAATCCCGTTCACATCACCTATATGAATGCATCAGGCACCGTTCAGGAGAAGATCGAACGGGAATACAAACAGTACGAAACCATCGAATACAGGGAATAGAAAGAGAGTGGAGGGGAAAAACATGAAAGAAAAAAAAATAATCGGTATAGCGGTCATGCTCCTGATAGCGGTCTCTCTTGTTCCGGTGTTCGCGCAGAACGAGGTGTCCGCGGTTTGGACCAGACTCTATAAAAGGGCAACGACTCTACCGCAAAAAGAACAAATTCTTGTCAACATCGTAGAACAGCACAGCAGAGATATGATTCCGGTCCTTCAAGAAGCATTGGATGAGAGAATCCGGAATCTGAAAAACATACAGAATACAACTGAAAAAGAACTGGTTCTTTCGGTCATCAAAATGGTAACGCAGGAGCTGGGCCGATTGAAAGCGACCGAATCGGCGCCGTATGTGTGGGAAGTGGTCCAGGCTGTTGAGGACCCGATTGTCAAGGGAGAAGCCATCATTGCTTTGGGCAAGATGGGGGCCCGTCAATACGCCGAAGAATTGGCGATGATGCTTCGTAACATCAATTTTAATTACGGGGACCGACAGGACCAGCGTGAGGATGAAATTGTTGCTTACGCCTTGGTGTTGGCGCAGGAAAGGCTGAAACACCCGGCCGGCTATAAACCGGTGTTTTTTGCTTCCACCGGATGGTATTCGGGGCAGAGCCGCGTAAAGGAAGAGGCGAGTGAGGCATTGCCGGTGATTGTTGATGATCCGAGCGAACAGCTTATGGAGATATTGGTCGATGAATCCGATTTTCAGATAAAATTGCAGGCTTTGAGGGCCGAGTTGTCATCCAATGCGCCTCAGGAGAAGAAGGCGGAGGTGGCAAGTCTTGCTTTCAAGGAGAGCATCGGCTACGCGGTTCAAAACAAGACCGAACGGCGCGATGTAAAGCAATTGCGTATCGAATCGCTCACTGCAATACAGCGGCTGCCCGATAAAAACCAGGAAGTACTGCCGTTTATGGAAGAGATGCTCTTGGGGTACCGAAAGGACCGTCTCTACGATGAAGATGAAATGCTCCCCCTTATCAATGCGTTAGGGTCTTATAAGAACGATCAGGCGGCAAAAATCCTTTCCGATTTCTTGGCCTATCTTACCGAAAGGCGTGAAGGAAGACCGACCGATTCGATGAGGATCGCCAAGGCGACGATCATTGCCTTGGGCAATACCGAGAACCCCATCGCGCTCGAAGAGCTGAACATGGTAACCATCTCCTATTTTTGGGAAAACTCGGTCAAACGGTTGGCTGAAGAGGCGCTTCAGAAGATCAAGTAGAGAAGATTTCGAACAGATCGGCGGTGTACTCGAACCGATGAAGCGTCCTGTTACCTCCTATTCGATCACCTTCTCGATATTAATGTAGGGAAGCATAGCGTAAAAGGCGGAGCAGATTTCGAGGTCGTCGATTCTGTTTGTCTCGTCTGGTGCGTGCGCCTGGGCTTCGTCACCGGGACCGAAGCCGATCGAGGGAATATGATGCCGACCGCACACCGATACACCGTTTGTGGAAAAGGTCCACTTGTCGACGACAGGCTCGGCAGTATAAAGCTGTTTGTACGCGGAGACCGCTCCCCGCACCAGCGGGTGGTCTTCGGCGATTTTCCATGCCGGAAAATAGAGTTCCTGACCGTAATCCAGACCGCGATAACCCTTTTTTGTATAGGAGGGTAGCTCGATACCGGCGCAGTCCTCACCCATGTAGTGTTGTATCTGTTCTGCTGCTGATTCCGAATCTTCTCCCCAGGTGAGTCTTCTGTCCAGATAGAGCATACCCTGATCGGGTACCGCGCACTGCGAGGGGCCGTGGACATCGATCTGCGAAACGACCACGGTCCCTTTCCCTAAGAAGTTCTCCGCGTCCGGTTTTAAATCACTGTTGAGTTGTTCCATCGTCAGTGCTGCCCGTGCGGTCTTGTACGCGGCACTGACACCCCGCTCGGGCGCCGAACCGTGGGCCGAGACGCCCTCTATCCGGCAGATGATTTCCATGCGGCCGCGCTGGCCTCTGGTGATTTTGCAGCTCGAGGGTTCTGTACTGACAAAAAAATCAGGAACCAGATTTTCTTCCTCGATAAGGTACTTCCAGCACATTCCGTCGCAATCTTCTTCCATTACGGTGAAGGTAAAAAAGAGGGAATAGTCTCCGTCATATCCCACGCTTTTCAATATTCGGGCAGCCGTGAGCATGGATGCCGCTCCCCCTTTCTGGTCGGCAGAACCTCTGCCGTGGACCAAACCGTCCTTGATCAATCCGGAAAAGGGGTCGAGGTCCCACTGGTTTGTATCACCTGTTTCCACCGTATCCACATGGGCATCGAAGGCCAGCTTCTTAGGTCCGTTTCCCAAACGGGCGACTACGCTTCCCAAACCGTCGATCCTCACCTCATCAAAACCGATCTCCCGGCAGAGGGTCTCGATTTTTCGGCACACCGCCTCTTCTCGGCCGCTGAACGATGGTATTTTTATCAGGTCGGACAGTGTTTCCGCGGTCTCATCCCTGTATTGTTTTGCTTTTCCCAATATTGTGTTGACGATGCTCATTGCTTCTTACTCCTGTTTTTCGCTGTTCATTCTGTCCCACAATGTTTGTGCGGATTTCCGGGCCTCCGAATAGAGTGGGGCCGTATCGAAAGGAAATTGTCTGTTTTCATAGACGAAGTTTCCGTTGATGATGACTGTTTCCACATCTGAACTTTTCATGCCGAAGCAGATGTGGCCCGCTATGTTTTCCGGCAGAAGGGGGGTGGGACTGTGATAATCGAGTACGACCAGGTCGGCTTTGCAGCCTGCCTCTATGCGCCCGAATGTGCCGGGGAAATTCCGTTCCAGAAGATCATTCCCGTTGAAAAGGAAATGCAGGAAATCATCAGGCCCGAGCCCACCCCCCGTATCGGCATGCTTGAAAAAGGCGAACTTGAACTCCTCGAACATATCGGATCCGATTCCGTCGGTACCCAGCGCGGCATTGCGGACATCCTTTAGTTTTTCCATGTAACCGACCCCATTGTTCATATTAGAACGGGCGTTGTGAACGAGGTAGGCGTCTCGGCTGTTGAGTAATTCGATATCTTTTTCCGAGAGGAAGAGTCCGTGCACGATAACCGCTTTATTGGTGAGCAGCCCGAAATCGTCAAGCCTGACCAGAAGTTCCTGTCCGTATCGTGCATGGGAGTAGGATCGATCGAACCGGTCCTCAGCGACATGGAGGTGGAGGCCTTTTCCCGTTTTTTCGACCGCTCCGGCAAGCAGGCGCAGCCCCTCGTCGGGAAGGGTGAAGGGGGCGTGCCCCCCGATCATTGCCGAAACCAGCGTGCTTTCCGGATTTTCCTTCATTCGGCGGGTGGTTTTTTCGGCAAAATCGATGTTCTCTTCGACACCATCCTTCATGGCGTCCAATCCCGCTCGGTTGGAAACTTCGAAGCAGGTTATCCCCCGGAGGCCGGTTTTTTCAAAGCTCTCTTTCAGTATAGAGAGGGAGCCCTTAATAAACGATTGAGAGGCGTGATGGTCGATTACCGCGGTGGTACCCGATTTTATCGCCTCGAGGCAGGAGATGGTTCCACATGCTGCGAGGATTTCCGGGTCGAGGGCCCGGTCCATTTTCCACCAAAGATGCTGCAGGGTGGTGACGAAATCGGTAATCGGCCCCAGGTTCGCGGTAATGCCCCGGGCCAGTCCGGAGTAGAAGTGGTTGTGGCTGCAGACCAACCCCGGCATGACGATTTTACCTGTACAGTCGAGTGTGGTGTCGGGACGAGAATCGGGACCGGCGGAGTTCGCCGCCCCCTTGCCGACCGCCCGGACGGTTGTCCCGTCGATAAGAACGTCCGTTCCGGGGACGACCTGCGGCGGTTGGAACTGGACAACGGTACAGTTTTTTAACGCAATCACGATTCACTCCTTCTTCGGCGGATTCGTTCGTTTTTCGCCTCTATAGTAATGCCGCCCGTCATATCGCTATCCTATTTCGTAACTGCGGCAGAGATTCGGAAGGGCAGCATTGATCGCGGTTATGAGAGACAGCGCCTGTCGAGGGAGTCGGGCCTGTCCTGCTCCGGTTGATCCGGCTTCGGCCGCATTCGGTGCGTCGTCAGCCGGTTGTAGGGGCAAAGAGATCCGCTCTCCGTTCAGGCGCAGAAGAGCTTCATCCTTCAGGATGAGAAAGCCGTCGTTTTCACCCGCATCGAACGCCTCAATCGAATGGAAGAGGGTCAGTTTGTCCTTATAGGGCTTGCCGTTATAGGGGCAGAAGAGAGCGCAGGTGCCGCATTCGTTACAGTAACTGTCGATATGGACAATTTGATATTTGTCCTTAAAAAGGGAAGAATCAGCTACCGGTACGGCGATATTGGCCCGGTTCGGACACACCTCCACACATTTGTTGCAGAGCAGATCGCACTCCAAACAGCGGGAAGCTTCATGTTCCGCGAATATCATGTCATCGAAGGAGCGGGGTGCCCGCGGTAAGGTTTTCTTTTTCCTGTCGATTCGGTCCGGATCGTTTTTCCTGGCAGGCAAATGGTCTTCTTCCGTGCGGCCTCTGTACCGCCCCGCGGCTTTCTCTTTCGCGAGAATCGCGTCCGCCGTTTTTCGTGCATCGGCGATACACTGCACTACGGTTGAAGGTCCGGTATGAGCATCTCCTATGATAAAGACAGAATCGTCATTGTCGCCCCCCGGCTTCCAGGCCTCCTGGTCGGCATGTAAGCCCAAACGCGCGAGCGCCTCTCGATCGACCTCCTCGCCTATCGCGGAGATGACGGTATCAATTGGGTGCTCTTCGGTGGTTTCCGTCGGGACCGGCTTTCTCCTGCCGCTTTCATCGACCGATCCTAACCGCATTGTTCTGAACCGGACGGTACCGGAATCTGTAAATGCTTCGGGGTTTCGAAGGAAGTGGAAGGTCACACCGTCATCCAGGGCGTTTTCATACTCTTCCCTGTCCACGGGCATCTCTTCTTCGCTCCGTCGATAGAAGACGGAGACCTTTTCCACTCCCGGAACTCTGGTTGCCGCGCGGGCGCTGTCCATGGCAGTGTTGCCGCCGCCGATAACTGCAACCCGTTTTCCCAATTCACCTGATACGGGCGGCTCCGGGCGGGTAGACGCGGCGGAAGGTTGGGCGAGGGCGGGTCGGCTGGACGCGGAAAGTCCTCCGTCGGCAGATCGGTTGGGTGCCGGAGGTCCATGGGCGGCGTTTTGGCTGAGCGCCGGAGGTGCGCCGACGGCAGTTCGGTGCGGCGCTGAAAGGACCTGTGCGGGGGTTTGCGAAAAGGTTCGAAGGAACCGGAGTGAATCAAGACATTCTCCGTTCGGAAGTGATAACCGGCGGCTCTTTTCGGCACCTATGGAGACGATGATATAGGAATAGCCTTGTTCCCGAAGCTTGGTAATCGGAGGCACCGTTGTGACCCCGAACCGAAAATCAACCCCGAAGCGGGCGACATGGTCGATGTCCTTCTCCAAAGCCTCGCGGGGTATTCGGAACCGCGGCAAGACGTGCCGCACCACTCCGCCTGCCGACTGTTCCCGCTCAAAAACGGTCACGCGAAACCCCGCTCGGGCAAGAAAAAAGGCGGCGGACAGTCCGGCAGGTCCGGCCCCGATTACGGCAACGGGGCCGCCTTCGAGTGCTCCGTCACCTTGATCGGGCTGCGGTGCTTTTCCATGTTCCGCTGCAATCCGTTTCATCTCCCTAATTTGGACCGCTCCTTCGTAATCGAGTCGTGTACAGTTGTACATGCACTGATGGTCGCAGATTTGACCTGTTATGTTGGGGAGAGGGTTTTTCTCATAAATACAAGCGAGGGCTTCATCGTATTTGCCTTCTCCTACTAAAGAGATATAGGCAGGAACGTCCTGACGGATAGGACAGCCGTCGGTACACGGCGCCGCGTAGCAGTCGAATAAAGGCAGTGGTCCGTTCAATGTTATCTGATCGAATCCACGCCACATTTTCTGTGTATAGTCCGCCTGCAGTGCTTCATCGGCGAGTTTGTTGAGACGCGTCGAATCGATTTTCTGTAAATCCCAGCCGCTCGTCTCTTCAAGGACAGCGGCGGCATCTTTGAGTCTCAGATATCCTCCCGGTTTCAAAAGGTCCGTGGCCATGGTGATGGGCCGGATGCCGGTCTGAAAAATCCGTGCACAATTCAAGGCGTGAGCGCCCCCCGCGTACGAAAGGGGGAGGGTGCCGTCGAACTGTTCGCTCAAAGAGGCGGCCAGCCGGATTGTTAAGGGAAAGAGGGACCTTCCCGACATGTACATCTCTTCCCCCGGCAATGTATTCTGATTATTGACTACCGGCAAGGTGTTCGAGAGCTTCACGCCAAAGGTCCGTCCGTTTTTTTCAGCAACGGTCCGCAATCGTTTCAGCATGCCGACAGCGTCGGCGTACTGTAAATCATGATCAAACGTTTCATGTTTGAATTCCAGATAGTTATACCCAAGACCATCGAGGACTGATCGTACCTTCTCATATCCTAAAAGCGTAGGATTGAGTTTGACGTAAGTATTCAATCGTTTCTTTTCGAGAAGATAACCGCAGATTGCCTCAATTTCATTCGGGGGACAGCCGTGCATTGTCGAGAGGGTTACCGATGAGCAGATGGTTCCGCCGATAGAAGGAGGGGCGAGGTCTTTTTGCCGGCCAAGCCTTCGAAAAAGGGTGTTGTCGATGAATCGGTGCAGCTCATCGATGTAGAATGAGAACAGTTCCGTGTTCGAAGCATCGATGCAGTTGGTGATAAACCGGTCCATTGCAGGGGTTTTGATCCCTTCCAAATCGTAACCGATACTCATGTTGAAAAGAAACGGCGGTTTCGGGGCCGGATGGGCAGGCGAATTCCCACTCGATGTCTCGGGCCGATCAAACCCGAAAACCATATCCAGAAAGTGGAGCACTATCCACGCTTTCAGATATTCATCGAACGCTTCGCTCAATGACAGTTCAGTGGACCACTCGGTGTTGAACCCCTCATCCCGGACATCGATGCACGGTTTATCGATTGTTAGATTATCCAGTTTCTGGACCGTTTTCAGTTCGATAAATCGCCCGCCGGCAAGATAGGAAGAGACGATATTCTGACTGAGCTGCGTATGCGGACCGGCCGCTGGACCCACGGGAGTCGAGCATGTTTCATTACGAAGGGAGATGCGGCAGTCGTTCTGTTTATGAAAAAAGTGGGATTCATGGATGCCGAAAATTGAACGATAAGCTGTATATTCTTCGATTATTTGTGATAGAAGCCTTCCAAAGGGTCTCGGCGTCATCTTGTCGCCCATTGTCGGTCCTCCATGAAGCAGTGCTGTCCGCAGCGTTTCAGCAGCGCGGGTCTCGAGTTGCGAACAGCTTGTTTAACAATGCTTGAATATTGTAAAGTATCTGATCGTGAGGAACAAGTAAGGAGAGGGTGTGGATTTTAAAAAAACGATTGTTGTAGCAATAGGCGGCAACTCCCTCATAACCGATCCGGAGCACCTTTCGGCGGCCATCGAGGGAAAAGCCGGGACCCGCATTGTACCGTGACGTTGAATCCCTCCGCACCCGTAATATGTCGTGGAGTGGAGGCTGCAGGCCCCTCGCCGGGCAGCTTTGTGCTGCGATTATTCCACCGGTTGAAAGTGCGGCGCGGCCCGTTGAACGGCGTCCACTATCTGTTGATATCCGGTGCACCTGCAGAGGTTTCCCTTGAGCGCTTCTCTGATCTCTTCCCGTGTGGGTGATTTATTTCCGAGAAGGAGGGCGTACGCGGTCAAAATCATTCCCGGAGTGCAGAACCCGCATTGTACCGCACCGGCATCCAAAAAAGCCTGTTGAAGAGGATGCAGTTCTCCGTTGGGCGCCTGAAGCCCTTCGATGGTTGTCACTTTTCCGCCGAGCGCTTTTTTTACCGGCACTATACACGATTTCACCGCTTTGTCGTTCAGAAGGACCGTACACGCTCCGCACACACCGACGGCACAGCCGTTTTTCACTCCTGTCAAACCCAAATCATCACGGAGGAGGAACAGTAGTTTTTTCTCCAATGCCTCCGACGGCACATTCGACAGTTTCCCATTAACGATGATGCTATTCATGATGCTCACTCCGGCGGGAGGATTGAAAAGGCAGCCCGTAGTGCCGCTTACCGGTTGCTCGGTACACCGCGTTTGCCAAGGCAGGCGCGATTATTTCCAGCGCCGGTTCCCCGATCCCTTTGCAGCCGACCGGTGAAGCAGGATCGCTGTTTTCTACAATCAACGCTTCGATGTCGGGTACATCGACGGAACGGGGAATACGGTAGGTATTGAAGTTGAGGGAACGGACCTTCCCCTCGTCTATTTGGAACCTTTCCATCAAAGCCATTCCGGCCCCTTGGGTTATGCCGCCGTATATCTGACCGCAGAGCATGGGCGGATTTATAGCTTTGCCGATGTCATGGGCGGCAACGATATTGATGATCGTTGTCCTGCCGGAGTCGTGATTGACAACCACCTCAACCGCCTGGGCGCTGTAGACATAGGTGAAGTAGGGATTTCCCTGTCCGATTTCGTCATTCCACTGTATCTCAGGGGCCTGGAAACTGCCGAACGCGTAGGGATAGACCCGTGCCGCATACATCTGCTCCATCGTCTCTTCCCAGGAGAGGGAATGAGGTATCTCTGCCCGGAGGTGGTCCTCTATCGCGGCCCCCCACACCCGGTCGTTTTCAAAGCGGACCTGATTCGGTTTGCACTGAAGGACCGGTGCGATTGTTTCAGCGATAATCTTTTTTACCTTTCGGGCGGCGTCGTAGACTGCGCCGCTTCCCAAGAGAGTCCCTCGGGAGGCTACTGTGGTTCCCGAATCCGGAATCTGAGAGGTTGTCGATCGGGTATACCTGATCCGTCCCTTTGCAATTCCCAGCTCTCGGGCCAAGATGAGGATCATCGCCGTTTGCGCTCCCTGCCCGTTTTCCCAAATACCGGTCTCTAAGAGGATCGATCCGTCGTATTGACAATTGACGATGCAGGCGGAAAAATCTTTCCCCTCGGCCCCGATGCTCGCTCCCCGGTAGGAGACGGCAAAACCGATACCGTACAGGTCGCCGGAAGCGGGTGATGAAGGAGTGCCCCACGAGCACCGCTTCACTTTTTCGGTAAAATCGATCTTTGCCAGCACCCCGTCCATCACCTGTTCTGCGCTGACGGTATGATTATCGAGCCTTTGCCCCGTTGCCGCTTCACAATTTTGGTAGACCATGTTTTTGCGGCGGATTTCATCCGGCGGTAGACCGCACCGTTCCGCCGCCATGTCCATCAGTTGTTCCACGCAAAAATTGATCATGGGAGATCCGAAACCGCGGAAAGCGCCCGTGACGATATTGTTGGTGGCAACGCCGAAAATATCGGTGTAGACATTGTCCACACGATAGGGACCGCAGCACTGCACGGTTGCCCGCCAGGTGGACCAGGGGACGGTAGAGGTGTAGGGACCGGAATCGGCGACCGCTCTGCAGAGAACGGCTTTGAGCCGGCCGTCACCGGAAAACCCTGCTCTGTAGGAGAGTTTATAGGCCGGCCTCTTATAACTCTCCCGCATCGACCATTCCCTGTCGTAGATAATTTTTACCGGCCGTCCGGTCACGGCAGAGGCAAGGGCGGCCCGAGCGGCAACGACCGAAGCGGTATCGTCCTTGCCTCCGAAGCTGCCCCCTGTCGGATGAGAGATCACCTCCACTTCGGCTAATTTTAATCCGAGATAGGCGCAGATAAACTTACGGGTGCTGACCGGATGCTGAATGCTTCCATAGATTTCCATTGCCCCGTCATCCCGCGGAACGGCGATCGCCCCTTCCGGTTCCAGATAGGCGTGTTCGAAAAAACCGGTTTCAAAATCCTGTTCTATGACGATGTCACACTTCCGTATTGCCGAATGGGCGTCCCCGCGGCGCACTTTATGATGGACCACTATATTCGATTCCCGATCGTCGAAGAGCAGGAAGGCGTCCTCTTCCATCGCCTTTTCGGCATCTATGACCGGAGGGAGTTTTACCGCCTCCAAGTTGATTTTATGTGATGCTGCAAGGGCCTTCTCCCTCGTCTCCGCGACAACCAACGCGATCACGTCTCCGTAGTATCGTATCTTGTCGGAAGCGAGGATGGGATAGTCGTGGTTTATCTGCCCGTAGTACAGTTGTCCGGGTACATCCCGCCATGTAAGAACGGCGATAACGCCGGGTTCCGCGGCGGCTTTCTCCGTATCGATTGTTTCGATTCGCGCGTGAACATGTTCAGAGTAGACAGGCACACAGTGGAGCATGCCGGGAAAACGGAAATCATCGGCATATTTCGCCTTGCCGGTAACTTTCGCGTATCCGTCGTTTCTAAAAGCCTTCACTGGTTCTCTGCCCCTCGTTTTCGCCCGAGGTCCACAAGGTCCTTCACGACGGATGCCGGTTTACGGACCTTACTTAGAAAAATCATCGATGCAATGATGTACGGTTTGTAGCCGGCCTGCCTGTAAAGCGGGACCCTGTACCGATTGAAAACAGAGGAAGCAACTTCCCCCTGTTCACAGCTGACACCCGAGATGTCGGCGGGCAGACAGTGCAGATACAGACCTTCACCGCCTTTCGTTCTTTTTATCAGCTCCTCGCTGCATTCCCACTCTTTATGATTGCCGTTCTGTTTCAGCAGTTCTTGTTCCAGTGAACCGATTCCGGCCAGGTCGTTCCGTTCGAACAGCTCGGTCCGTTTTTTCATCGCCCCAAATGGGGCCCAGCTTTTCGGATAGACGATATCGGCGTCTTGAAAAGCCTCTTTCATGCTGTCGGTTGTGGTAAAACTTCCGCCGCTCCGCTGTGCGTTGGTTGCGGCCATTTCTTCTACCTCCGGCATTATCTCATATCCGTCGGGGTGGGCCAAAACCACCTCCATCCCCAATCTGGTCATGAGTCCGACCACACCTTGAGGTACTGAAAGCGGTTTTCCGTAGGAAGGAGAGTACGCCCAGGTCATCGCGATTTTTTTCCCTTGCAGGTTTTCCACTCCGCCGAAATGGTTTATGAGGTGCAGGGTGTCCGCCATCGATTGGCTCGGGTGGTCGATATCACACTGAAGGTTGATGACGGTCGGTCGTTGTTCCAACGCTCCTTCCTCGGCACCTTCCCTGACAAATTGGGCCACCTCCTCCATGTAAGTGTGTCCTTTACCGATATACATATCGTCCCGTATTCCGATTACCTCGGCCATGAATGAAACCATATTCGAGGTCTCCCGTACCGTTTCCCCGTGGGAGATTTGCGACGTGCCCTCTTCAAAATCCTGCACCGTCAAACCCAAAAGATTGCAGGCGCTTGCGAAACTGAACCGGGTGCGGGTGGAATTGTCCCTGAATTGTGAGATAGCCAGTCCGCTGTCGAATATCCTCGGTGAGAGTCCGTTAGTCCGGAAGGTTTTCAGAATATCGGCGACAGCGAAGATTGCTTCAAGCTCTTCCAAGCTCTTGTCCCACGTTAAAAGAAAATCATCATTGAAAAGTCCGCCGCTATCCAAAGCGGCAAGTTTTTCTATTGATTGTTCGATCGATTTTACGGAGCCTGTATCATCCATGTTGGTTACTCCTTGGGTTATTAAGGTGCGGCAGTTCGTCCGCGTAGAGGAGGAGCAGCACCTTCTCCGGTGTCAGGGGCGCCGAAACGGCGGCAGCCGATTGGCAGGCTTTGTGCGAACCGGGGGATGTCGAGCGGGAAGCTTCCTCCATCCATGGGAAAGGTCTGTTTCTTGCTCGGAGGAAACTTCCCATTGCGTCGAGCAGGGCGGTAAAACCGGCAATCCCGTACATGAAAGGGGGTTCACCGATCGCCTTCGAATTGAATATGCCCATGGGATTTTCCGAGTCTTCGAGAAAATAGACATCGATCGCTTTCGGGGAGGAAGGCATATCGGGAATTTTATAATTGCTGAGTGAATCCGCTAAAAGCCGGCCCGTTTCAGTGTAGAGAAGCTCCTCGATTGTGAGCCAGCCCAGACCTTGCACGATTCCGCCCTCGCACTGTCCCAAATCGATCACCGGATTAAGGCTGATACCGGCATCATGGACCGCCTTTACCGCTTCAAAGACGTAGGTGCCCTTCAAACAATCGAGGGTCACTTCAACGAACGCGGTCCCGTACGCGTGGTAGGCGAAAGGTTCGCCTTTCTCTTTTTGGCTGTCGAAGAAAATATCGGGTGTGGCGTAGTGTGCTTGGGCGGAGAGATTGATCCGCCTTTGGTAGGCGGTCCGCACCAGCTGTTCCCAGGTCACATCGGTTCTTTCATCCCCGAGCCATACGGACCCGTCGATAATCGAAGCGGTTTCGGTACCGTCCGTTTGTGCGCCTTCCAAAGTTTTTCCCTTAAGGATTTCTTTCGCCAATCGGAGGAGCCGTTCTCTGATCGCGAGACACGCCTGCTCGGCGGCCTTGCCGTTGAGGTCGGCACCGGTGGAGGCGGCTGTGGGAGAGGTGTTGGCGACCCGCGTGGTGTTGGTCGACTCGACACGGACCCGTTCGGTGTAGAGGGAATAAAGGGAGGCGGCGACCTGGACGATCTTCTGCTTGACCCCTTGCCCCATTTCCACAGCTCCGGTGCTCACACCGACACTGCCGTCTTCGTAGACGTGGACCAGGGCGCCCGCCTGATTGAGGGTTGTGTTTGTAAAAGATATCCCGAAGCAGACCGGCATCGCGGCCAGACCTTTCTTCACGAAGATGTTTTTTTCGTTAAACGCGTCGATCCGCTGCCGCCAATCCGCCGCCGAATACCGTTGTAATGCCTCATCAAAACAGCGCACCGCCTGTGAATTGCGAACTTTCATGCCGTAGGGGAAAACATCTCCGTCCTGTATCAGGTTCTTTCTTTGAACGGCAGCCGGGGTCATTCCCACGGCGGAGGCGGCTTGCACGATCGCGGTCTCGATTACCACCATCGCCTGGGGACCGCCGAATCCGCGAAAGGCGGTGTTCGGGACCATGTTTGTCTTGCAGCAGCTCCCCGTGGCCTTTACGTTGGGGATAAAGTAGCTGCCGGTTGCGTGAAACATCGATCTCTCGAGTATGGCGGTCGAGAGGTCCGCGGAGGCGCCCGCGTTCTGGTAATAGGTAACCTCGTACGCGACGATGCTTCCGTCTTTTTGGAGCCCCATTCGAAAATCGGAAGAGTAGGGGTGACGTTTGCCGGTAATACGGATATCTTCCTGCCGGTTGAGTACCAATTTTACCGGGCGCCTCAACGAGGAGGAAGCGAGAGCGGTCATGCAGGCCCATGCCGTGGCCTGGTCTTCCTTTCCTCCGAAAGCGCCGCCTAAACGTCCCACCTCTATTTCCACCCGGTGCATAGCACGATCGAGTACCCGGGCCACTATTTTCTGAACAAGTGTCGGGCTTTGGGTTGCCGAGTACACCTTTATCGATCCGTCTTCACGCGGCACGGCAAGGGCCCCTTGTGTTTCCAGATAGAGATGCTCCTGGCCGCCGGAATCGACTCTGCCGGAAACCACCACATCGCAGGTTTCCCAGGCCGAATCGACATCGCCTAGAGTGAATACCCGTTGAGAGCCGATAATCATGCCCCGCCGGTACGCTTCCCGGGGGTCTAAAACCGGATCTTCCGCGTTCGTTTCAAGGTTGATTTTTTTGACGGCCCGCTTCGCCGTCTTGACGCTGTCGGCAACAACGAATGCAATCGGCTGACCGATAAAGCGCAGTTCCTTCTCGGCAAAGAGAGGTTCATCCGAGATGATACCCCCGATCTGGTTCTCACCAGGAATATCGGCTGCCGTAAAAACGCCGTATACCCCGGGTCCCGAGCGGGACTCTTCCGCATCGAGCGTGACGATTTTCCCTTTCGCTGTCGGAGAGGTCAAGACAGCCCCGTAGAGGAGTCCTTCCGGAAGCGGCCGGTCATCGATAAACATCGACTCGCCGCGGACATGCAGTACCGTATCTTTTCCCGTTGCCGGACCGTTTTTCATCATTTTCATAATAATTTCTCCGCTTCAATATCATCCGGCAGCAGGGTGATGAAATGGGCATAGATAAGTTTTTGCAGCAGAAGTTTCTTATAGAGTGCCGAACCTCGGATATCACTGATCGGCTGCACTTCGTCGGCGGCGATGCGGACAGCTTCTCGCACGCTGTCGGCGTTAACAGGCTTCCCCGTCAAAAAATCGCCCGTCTTTTTGAGGAGGAGCGGTATCGGCGCGACCCCGCCGGCTGAAATCGTCAGTGAAGCGATCTTCTTTACACCGTCGACCGTTTCGACAGTCATTTTGCAGGCCGAATTGACAGCCGCGATGTCGAGGTTAGTCCTTCGCGAGACCTTCTCAAAATGAAAGAGCGTATTCTGAGTGAACTGTTCGAACATTATCGAATGAACGATCTCATGATGATGAAGATCGACTTTCTTGTAACCTAGGAAGAAATCTTTCAATGGTATAGAACGGCTTTCTTCTGCTCCCGCAAGAGCGAGGCGGGCCTCTAAGGCGAGAAAGAAAATCGACAGGTCGCCTATGGGAGAAGCGTTGACGATATTCCCCCCGATCGTGGCCCGTCCCCGTATTTGGGGTGATGCGATGAGAGCGAGAAACTCCTTCATCCGGGGGAAGAGAGAAAGCAGCTGCGGTGAATGCTTTAACTCGTCTAACGGAGTGCACGCGCCGAGGATGTACTCGCCGTCTTTCTGTTCTATCCCCTGCAGATCACGTTCGGAAGAGAGAAAGCGGAGCGATGTATCGACGAGTTCTTCCGGTTTTTGAACGTACAGATCGGTACCGCCGGCTACCGGATAATCGCACACCGCGTTTTGTCCCCCGCGAACGCGAGGGCCGTCTGTTCCCTTCTCCAGTTCATCCAGCCTTTCCGGAATATCGGCAAAGTAATCGGGGATGATGTCGATGCTGATAAGCTGCTCGATCCTGTTTTTATTCGTTTGTATCTTTTTCCCGTACGTATCGACTAAAAGCGCAATGGCGCGCTGTATCGCGGCGTAACCGGTGCAGCGGCAGATGTTACCGGTAACCGCTGAGAGGGCCTCCTCGAGAGTTAATTCTTTGCTGTTCAGAAAAAAGGATGTGAGAGAGACGATAAAACCGGGGGTACAAAATCCGCATTGAGACGCTCCCTCTTCAACAAAGAGTTCCTGTATCGGATTAAGGGAGGGTGGGTTCTGCCGATTGAGTCCCTCGATGGTTACAACATGTCTTCCCTGAACGGTCCCGAGAGGGAGGATACAAGAGTTCACCGCCCGATAGCGGAGGTTTTGTGCGCCGGGGGATGATACATCACCCACAAGGATGGTACAGGCGCCGCAGTCCCCCTCTCTGCAGCCTTCCTTTGTTCCGGTCATTCGCAGCTCTCTGCGAATATAATCGAGCACCGTTGTTCCCGGATGGGCCGATGCAGAGACGTTCCCATTGTTGCAGATGAAGTGAATGGAGGAGCTCATGAGAAAAGATTTTATGTCATTTTTATGCTGTTTTCAAGGTAACGGCGGCAGAGAATAGGGCACCCTACACAAGAATAGTGTTTGTCGGCATAATGCGAGAGGATCGACTTGGACTGTTGAGGAAAACAGGAGGAAGAATTGTGAATGTTTTAAAAAAATGTGTTGAACTTGTTGAGGAGGGGAAAACCCTTGTCTTGATGACAGTCATGCATGCTGAAGCGTCTACCCCGGCAAAAGAGGGATTTAAAATGATCGTCACCGAAGAACATGATCGGTTTGGAACGGTCGGCGGCGGAGCGCTCGAACGACGCGCGACAGCGGAAGCCGAGGAGGTCCTTTCCCGAAGAAAGAACAGCACCCTCCGTCTTGATCTGGCAAAGGAAGGGATGGAATGCGGAGGCAATGTGGTGGTGACATTGGAATATTTTCAGGGTAGTCTTTTTTTCGTTCTCTTCGGAGGCGGTCATGTGGCATCCGCTCTTGCTCCGATTCTTGAATCAATCGGCTTTCGGGTGATCGTGTTCGACAACAGGGAAGAGATCCTCGAACACCACCGAAGAGAAGGGAGGACCGTCATTTCGGGTGATTTTTCCGATATATCCCAAACCGCTCCCTATTTGCGGTCCGGATTTTGCTGTATCGCCACCCAAGGACACCAATACGACACAACCATTCTCCGCCGGCTCCTTCAGGGAGATTCATCTCTCTCCTACATCGGAATGATCGGTTCAAAAAGAAAGGTAAAAACCGCTGTAGCCGATTGTAAACGGGACGGACTTACCATTCCGCCTTCACTCTATGCTCCGGTCGGTCTTCCCGTCGGCGGAGACACCGTCTCGGAGATTGCGGTCTCGATCGCCTCGGAAGTGCTCTCGGTCCGATACAACAAAGATGTACCGCACTTACGTGACAGAATTACGGAGTAAAGCCTCGTGCAACCGCCGTTTTAATGATTTCTTCTCCCTGCAGAAGCGTGGTGTAGATCATATGGATGCAATAGAGAATACACGCCTTAAACGGGTTTTTTCGAAAACCTCCCCGTAATCTGATGGTTTGAAACACGATGTGTGAGCGGTCGTATAATATCGACAGCACATTGAAAGCGACGGCAACGGCGAAACCGAATCCTTTCCAGCCGAACCTGGAAAAAAAGTTGAGTAGATCTTCTACCGCTATCATTTTATTGAACAAATTGAAAATCATGAGCAGATTGAATACCCGTACCGACAGAGAAAGCCCGAGTATCACGGAGGAGAGCGAGAACTGGTCTATTGATGATTGGGCAAGAAAAGCCGCGGGATATGGAACAACAACGACGGCCCAGACAGCAGGTTTTCGGAGAAGATCGAAGGGGACCCGTTTTATTCGATAAAAGAGCACGATACCCGCTAAAGCGATGATAGGAATAATGGGCCGTTCGTTTCTCAATACGGTGGCCGCAACAAGGAAGAGAACGCAGGTGCCGGTAGTGATTGTTTGAAGGCGATTCCTTTTACGCGTCACGAAACCTCCGTTTCAGTCCGCGGCTCAGCAATGACGCGGCAATCCCCGCGGCAATTCCCGCAACCATCCGAATCAGGAGAAGTACAAGAAGAATCGGTACTATCTTTGTTTCATCGATTCCAAGCAGACCACTTCCGTTTTTCGCCATCATGACTGCCGTTTCCACCATTTTTTTCCCGTAAAGAATACCGAGCATCATGAATCGATGAAAAAAATTCCACGAAACGGCCGGAAGAGCCGCAAACGCGAAGAGAACGGTGCTCTTTTCAGGCAGGTGGTCCGGCCCGGAGGAGGTTTTTCGTGAGGGGATAAGCCATACCAACTGCATCAGAACTGCCTGCAGGATAATGGCCAGGACAGGTCCTAATTTTACCCCGCCGAAACTGAAAAGTTTCAGCAGGGCGGCGATGATACCTATAAGGACAATACTGTACTGTTTCGAGATAAACGATGCGCCGGATAAGACAATAATCGCGGCAATACCGGAGAGGATGATTCCGGTAAGTATGGTATTGGTAAGGGGAGGGAAGATGGTGTGCAGGAGGGACCCTAAACTGATCTCTACCGCGCCCCAGAGTGCTCCGAAGAGGGCTATATAGACCCAATCGCGAATATGGTGTCTTTTCTCCTTTTCCGTTTCACTCATGCCGCACCTCTTTAACCGTTATTGTACCGTATTCTTTTCATTGAAGCAAAGCAGGGTTTACTCCGGCCGGAGGTCTTCCGTCGGCGGTAATCATTCCATTGTCCAAGCAGATGATTCTTTTTGCATATCGGCAAACGATCTTATCGTCATGGGTTATGATTATTACCGCGTTACCTTGGGCAGCGAATTGGGTGAGAAAACGCATTACTTTATCGATATGCCTCCAATCTTGGCCGATGGAAGGTTCGTCCAATATGAGAAGTGCCGGTAACGGACTTAAGGAGGAGGCAATCACGACCCGTTGCATTTGACCTACACTGAGTCGCGACGTTTGACGATACAGCAGGTGATCGATGCCGGTGGAGATGAGAAGTTCCCGCCGGATTTCATCGTCTGCCGTTTTAAAGTTTTCAAAACCGTAATCGACTTCTTCTTGAACTGTGGGGAATAACAGCTGGTCGGTCGCGTTCTGAGTAAGATAACCCACCCGTTTCCCAAGCGGTAACTTCCGTAATTTTCTCGACCAGAGGACTTTTCCGCGTGAAGGTTTTTTGCCGCCCGTTATGATCCGGGCGAGGGTGGTTTTCCCGGCCCCGTTCTTTCCGGTAATTGCTATAAAATCACCGTTCAATACATCAAAGGAAACATTTTTAAAGACCGGCCTTTTATTATATGAGGCGGAGAGGTTTTGAATGGAGAGAAGGAATCCGCTCCCGTCTCGCTCGGATATTCCTTCCGGCATACAACTCTCCGGAGGTCCGGATAGATAGTTCCACGGATATCGAATGCCGTACTGTCGAA
>CAZJBZ010000008.1:1705-7531 GCA_964543975.1 uncultured Spirochaetales bacterium | reverse complement strand
AATGCGCGGTCCGCTTCGATCGTTTCTTTGAAGTGATCGAACACAATAGAGCCGCGGTGCATGATGATGAATCGGGAGCAAAAACGATAAAAGACGGGAAGCCGATGTTCAAAGATGATTGCAGTCAATTTTTTTTCCCGGACCAATTTTAAGAGTAACGAAGAAAACCGGTCCATAGCGTTCCAATCCAAGTTTGCCGTCGGTTCATCAAGAATAAGGACAGCCGGTTGTGAAACAAGAACGGAGGCGAGGACGACCAACTGTTTTTCCCCCGCGGAGAGGGAAAGGGTCGATCTGTCCAACAGCTGTTCGATCTGCAGCTGCTCGGCAACTTCTTCAGTTTTTTGTCGGATTTTCTCCTCATCCTCTCCCTGGTTCACCAGAGAGAAACCGACGGCATTTCTCACCTTCGTATGAAACAATTGATTCGATGGGTTTTGAAAAACGATTCCCACCCTGGAAACTCTGGTTTTTGCATCCATCGTATCGACCGGGACGCCGGAGAGCAAAACCGATCCTTCCGTT
The DNA here is from genome assembly GCA_964543975.1 of uncultured Spirochaetales bacterium. GTDB lineage: Bacteria > Spirochaetota > Spirochaetia > SPDA01 > CAZJBZ01 > CAZJBZ01. Next base: position 7,006 of record CAZJBZ010000008.1, on the reverse strand, counting down.
GCGGCACTGGAGGAATAGTGTTTTAGAATTCCCGATAAAGCATACGCCAAGGTGCTTTTCCCGCATCCCGATTCACCGGTGAATAAAACGGCGCCGCCCCCTTCGACGGAGACGGAGACATCCTTCAGTACGGCTGCTCCGTTGAAAAGTACAGACAGACGATCAACTTTTATGTTGGTTGTTTTCTTTTTCGACATAACGATTAAAATCGTTCTCCGTATCGATATCGATTACAATTCCCGGATCGTCTACGGGGACATTGAGAGTGATTGAATTGCTGAGAATCGTCCGCAAGGTGGCGGCAAGAGGGGCCTCTTCGACCATTTTTTTTACCGTTGTATTCATCAGCACCGGATGGCCTGTTCTGTGATGATAGAGTGGGATGTATGCGTCAACCGATTCAGCTGTGTTGAAAAGCGTTCGGTACGTTTCCGGGCGGACGAACGGCATGTCGCCCGGAATAAGAAACCATTTTTCGGTAGTCACCATTGTTATGCCTGTCTTAACGGAGCCGAACATGCCCTCCGTAAAAGCCGCATTGTACACAGTAACGACCCGATCATTTGCTCGGAACAGCTGAGAGAGGTCCTCATTTCTATAACCGGTTACAACAATAACACGATTACAGCTCCGCAGGGCCGTTTCGACCGTCGTTTCAATAAGTGTTTTGTCTCGGAGAGGAAGCATCATTTTCCACCGCCCCATGCGGGAACTGATCCCCGCCGCTAAAACCAGGCAATCGCAATTACAGATCATTGCCGTTTATTGTAACCGGCTAGGTGGCCCGTTTCAATCTCAGCAATTCAAAAAAGTAAGCCGTGGGGATTCGATCTGCAATTGCCTCACGTTGAGGATTTAAAAATCCATTTTCTCGTAAAGATGATTGCAGTGGCCGCGGCTGCCATGAAAGAGACCGCAAGGACACCGAAAAAAGCGAATGAATGTTCCTGAAACGGCAACTCCACATTCATTCCATAGAGACTCGCAAAAAAGGTCGGAATAACAAGAATAATTGAAATGAGAGTGAGTCTCTTCATAACGACGTTGAGGTTGTTCGATATGACCGAGGCAAATGCATCCATCAAACCGCTTAAGATATTGCTGTAGATATTGGTCATCTCAATCGCCTGTCGTCTTTCGGTAATAACATCTTCCAATAATTCCTGTTCATCCTCCGAAAGCTGCCTGAAAAGTGTTTTGCTCAGTTTTTCGAAGAGAAGTTCGTTGCCTCGTAAGGAGGTGGTAAAGAAAACAAGCGATTTTTCAAACCGCAGCAGACGGATGAGTTCGGTATTGCGGACCGATTGCTGTAATTCACTTTCAATAGAAGAGGTGTGTTTATTGATATCTTTCAAATAGAGCAGATAGTAACTGGTTATTTGAAGGAAGAGGTGGAGTATAAACACGTTCTTGTTGGACAATGAATCGGAGAAATACTTTTTCCGCTGTACGCCTTTAAAAATGTCCGTATCTCTCCGGCAAATAGTGATAAGAATACCGTCGGCCACAATAATTCCCAACGGGATGGTGTAATAATTAACCTTCGCGTTTTCATCGTATACCGGAATACGAGAAATGATATAGTGATTGCCGTCTTCACGTTCACTCCGAGGTCGTTCATCGATGTCTAAGCTGTCCTGAATGATATCTTCAGGAATGTTGTGTTCTCTCTGAAGTGTTTCGACTTCCAGTTCCGTTGGATCGGTTACTTGAATCCAGCAATCTCGTTCGAGAATTGCGCTTCGGACCAAACCTTGTGGGTTGCTTTTCCAGATTGTAATCATGATCGTCTCCTTCACCGCGTTCGTCGGTAACCGCGAGAAGGGAAAATCTAAGGAGGGAAGTTACTCGATAGGATTCTCCAAGAAGGGTCCCCGACAGACGGTTTCTGTTGTTAAAAATGTTTTACGACTGCCGTCATCAGCATCGTTCATAAATGCTTAGGCCCTCCTTCACAAAGTGAATTTGACTACATAATATCGAAGTAACAGGATAAAATCAACCATCTTTTTTTATTTTCTTCCGAATCGTTATATCCGGCGTTCCACGCGTGATTCGGCAGGTCAGGTAGTCTTGACACGCCGCGATGACAACTCTATTGTGGATATCTATTCTTTTACTTGGAGGATTATTGTATGAAAGCTTTATTTGTTTGGGGTGGCTGGGAAGGTCATGAACCAAAGCAATGTGTCGATATTTTTGCTCCCTGGCTGGAAACTCAAGGGTTTGATGTGGAAATATCCGATTCACTCGATGTTTATACCGATGAAAAGATGATGAAGAGTCTCGATCTTATCGTCCCTGTGGTTACGATGAGTGATATTTCGGAAGAACAGGAAAAGGGGCTTTTAGAAACCGTCAAAGGCGGGGTCGGAATTGCCGGCTGGCACGGTGGAATGGGCGATTCTTTTCGAAACCACGTTGAATATCAATATATGGTCGGTGGACAGTGGGTTGCTCATCCGGGCGGTGTTATCGATTATTCGGTCGAAATAACGAAAAAAGATGATCCGATCATGGAAGGATTGCAAAATTTTGATATGCATTCAGAGCAATATTATATGCATGTCGATCCCTCAAATGAAGTTTTGGCCACCACCACTTTCTCAGGTGATATCGACCAATGGATCGACGGGACGGTTATGCCTGTGGCGTGGAAACGACATTTTGGAAAAGGAAGGGTTTTTTATACAAGTCTCGGCCATGTGGCGAAAGATTTTGAGGTGCCTGAGGCAAAAACGATAGTACAGCGGGGAATGCTGTGGGCGGCCCGTAAATAATATGAACGTTCGGCACGTCGTATGTTTTAAATTTAATAATGAAGATGATGTTGCTTTGTATAGCAATCATCCGGCCCATCTCCAATTTATTCAAGAGAACAAAAATGGTTGGGACACCGTTTTTGTTCTCAATGGTACTGTAGAATAGTTGAGCCTCTTGCAAAATAGGGATGCGCGGCAATTGCCTCAGTTATTGTTTTATCATAGGTTCACCGCATTCCGGACACGATACTTGCGCGCAAGACACTCCTCTCTGATGTGAAGTTACCGCGCCGCATTTCGGACATACGCAATTTCCTCCCGGTCCGGACCCGGGTCTGTTGCCTCCGCCTCGTCCGCGGCCGGCCCCGGAGGCGGCGCCTCGTCCCGCGCCTGCTCCTTGACCGGCACCCGGTCCAACGGGTCCGTTTCCTGTAGGTCCTGTTCCATCTTTTCTCGGCATAGAAACCTCCTTACGGTCTATCGCTGTTTGTACTGCTCATTATATAAATATAATACCGCGACCTTCCATTCGACAAGGAGGAGTTCCAAACAGAAGGCAAATTCTATGTGTTGGACAGGATACGAATGGCTTGCTATACTGCTATCATTATGAAAGCACTGGTATTAAAAGAAGCAAACGTATTTTCCTACGAGGATGTTACAACTCCTGAGCCCGATGAAGGAGAGGTATTAATCAAAATTAAAGCGTGCGGGATTTGCGGTAGTGATGTACACGGCATGGACGGCAGTACGGGAAGAAGAATTCCGCCCATCATCATGGGTCATGAAGCTTCGGGGGTCATAGAACAGTTGGGCAGCGGGGTTCGCGGTTATAAGGTCGGTGATCGAGTGACCTTTGATTCGACCATTTCATGCGGCGAGTGCTGGTTTTGCCGGCATGGTAACATTAATCTCTGCCAAAACAGGGAAGTTTTAGGTGTTTCCTGTGATGAGTACAGCCGTTCCGGGGCTTTTGCCGAATATGTCACTGTTCCGCAGCGCATCCTCTACCCCTTAGCGGATGAAGTATCGTTTCAGCAGGCGACGATGGTTGAACCGACATCCGTCGCGCTCCATGGAATTAAATTGACCATGCGGCAGACCGACAAGAGTGCCGTTGTAATCGGTTCCGGTATTGTAGGAGTACTGGCGATAGGCGTTTTGGCGAGTTTCGGATTTCCTACCGTTGTTGCCGTTGATATTGACGATGAAAAATTAGATCTGGCGCGGGAGTTCGGTGCGTCGCATGTGTGTAATCCGAAAAGGGATGATCCTGCGGAAGTTGTGCTCGATCTGACCGACGGTCGAGGGGCCGATCTTGCTCTCGAGGTTGTCGGGCTCGAAAGCACCTTCAATACCGCCCTCGGGTGTGTGCGGAAGGGCAGGGCGGTCGCACTCATCGGAAACTTAGTACCGAACGTTTCTATGCCTCTTCAGAAAATTATTACGAGTGAACTCCATCTGCAGGGCAGCTGTGCTTCATCGGGAGAGTTTGACAACGCGATCAGCCTCATCCGGAATAAGCATATCGATGCCGACCGCTTGATCAGTAAGACGGTCCCCCTTTCCGACGCGGAAACGTGGTTCCGGAAATTATACGCTGGTGAGGACAAACTGTTAAAAGTCGTCGTTCAACCGTAAGTCCGATCGATGTTGAACCCTTCAATCCGCAGGGCTTGAGAGAGGGATTCGATATCGGTCCCCATAACGCTGACTTTGCTAGTTTCGTTCGGCAGCAGGGAAAAATAGCCAGGTTCAAACCGAGTAAATCGGGACGCATCGGCATCGTAGAGAAACAGACCAACGGCGGCAACCGATGATATATTCTGCAGCTCAACCACCCCGCTTTTTGGGGTTATTTTGATCGAGGCCTTCGGGAGATTTCGAAAGGGGTGGAACGGATGACCATCGGCCGTCCCACTCGAAGCACCAAGCTCTTCACCGGCCGCATTCCCTCCGATCGTGAAAAAGTGGTCGTTGATCTTTATCCCGGTCGTCTTCGCTGCGGCAGTCCCTGCTGCCTGCGAATCCGAAAGCGATAATCGCAAAAGAACGAATCCCCCCTCCACCGGTGCCGCCTGCCATTCGATGGTCCCGAGAGAAAGGACCGGTTTATCGGCCTGCTCATGGCCGGTTGCGCTCCACTCCTTCCGTTGCAGGACCGCACCGTGAATGTCGAAGAACTCGGCGGTAACGGTCAAACGTCCCTCTTCGGTCCGTCCAATTGAATGCTCATCATGGAGAAAGATATCCGCTGTTACGGTCTCACCGGGGGTGTGGGCAATCTTCGAGTATCGGGCCGAAACATGAAGTGCAGAATAACATTCTTTCACCCGGTAGTAGGCCGGTTTCGGTGTTCCGTCGTACTCGATGACCGAGGTGTTGGCGTTGTTCGGGAACGGCTCGTTTCCCATCCAGATGATAAAGCCGGATGATTCCGGTTCCCGCCGTCTCGTCGCTTCGATGTCGTACCGCAGTGCTTCAGCCTGGAGGAAGCGGCTTGCCTGGATGTAGCTCTCCAGATCGCTTCCGTTGTCGG
>CAZJBZ010000008.1:0-1695 GCA_964543975.1 uncultured Spirochaetales bacterium | reverse complement strand
TTGTCGGCCCACGGTCCGAACAGCCGGGTAAGCTCCTCCAGCTGGATCCACCAGCTGCCGCGGTGGACCCAGTAGGGGTTCGAATAGTCGGGGGGCCACAGATCGAAATTGCCGGTCCCCACGCGGGGCGGCGCCGAATTGCGATATCGCTCTAAAGTCTCCTTTCGGGAGATGCCGGGACAGCCTGTCTCCGAGCGCAAGAGGGCATCGTCACCGTTAAAAAACCGGTAGTGGTCCGGTTCGCCCATATACCGCCACGGCCCGTGCACGTCGTGATGGACCCCTTTGCCGAACCGCGCTTCATCGGCCTGGAAAGTCGGGCCTGAGGAACTGGACGGCAGAAAGTACTTTCCGGGATCGAGCCGTTCGGTCACATTTTTGAGCATTTTGATGTTGATGTGATGTTCATCGATCGGCTTATAATCTTCCCACATCAGTTCGTTTCCTCCGCACCAGATGATGTGACTCACATGATGGCGCCTTTTTGTAAGGTAGACAGCTGCTACCTTCTCCAGTTCCCGAAGAAGTGCAGGATTTTCCGGCGGACTGTTATTAAGCCCGCTCGACGATTGGGGAAACTCCTGCCAGACCATTAGCCCCAACTCGTCGCACGCCTCGTAGAATTCCTGTTTCTCGAGGATTGCTCCGCCCCATACCCGCAAAATGTTGCAGTTCATGTCCCGAAACCGCCCAAGATAATTCCGGTACTGTTCTCCGGTCACCGTGCCGTAGAAAGGTGAAACGGGTACCCAGTTAACACCGCGTAAAAATTCCCGTTCTCCGTTTATCATAAGGGTGTAGGGGCGCGCGTCGGCCGGTCCGTTCGGATTGGGGACAAACTCAACCTGCCGAAAACCGATCTGTTTTTTAGAGCTGTCGCACAGCCTGCCGTTCTCATCGAAAATGACCAGCTCGATGTCGTAGAGAGGCTGTTTGCCGCTTCCGTTCGGCCACCACAGTTTCACCTGTCCGAGTGAGACGGTGTGCCGGACGGTCCTTTTCCCGGCACCGATTTCTTCGGTAAACCGTTTTTCGATCGGTCCCGCATCACCATTTTTCTCTCCGATCAAATAAACGAAATCGTAGGTCCCCGGTGTAAACAATTCCATGTCCAGGTTGGTTTCGATTTCTCCCATTTGTGATTCGACGGCGCGGCTCCGACTGCTGCCGACCGAGGTGCCGTCAACCGTCACATGTGTTTTCGGAAAGAAGTCGATTATTCGGGTTTTGTTGATGCAGATGAGGGTAACATCATCCCAAATACCGACCGGCACGATACGGGGACACCAGTCCCAGACGTAATTGAAACGTGACTTGATTGTATCGATTTGGTTTGAATATCCGATCTGACCCTCAGCTTCGGGGGTCCGATAGAAGACGATCCGCAGACTGTTTTCCGTGTCCGTGCGAATGGAGCCGGTCACCTCAATTTCTACGGGGAGGAACATTCCGGAAAACTCTATCGGTTCCCGGTCGTTGAAGCGTATCTCTCCGTGGTGGTCCAGACCGTCAAACCGCAGAATATATCGCTCGTAACCGGCTGCCTCTTTCGGAAGATCGAACTTTTTTTGGAAAATCCATTCCCGGTTGTTGACCCATTCGCCTGCATTGCTGTCCAGTCCGTAATTAGGATCGGGAAGAAGCCCTTCCCGAATGAGGTCGGCCTGCACCGCACCCGGGACAGCGGCCTGTACC
>CAZJBZ010000007.1:0-27785 GCA_964543975.1 uncultured Spirochaetales bacterium | reverse complement strand
AAGTTTTTTCATAAAAATCTCCTTGCAAAAAATATTAAAATAACTTTTTTACTTTATTACATATAGATTGACCTATTTGCTTCATCACCTCCTTGATAAAATAGAATTATGCCTGTTCTATCGAACGTCTATATCGCAAGAGAAGCATTGAACAGACGATCGTAATCAGAAACAACATGACCGCTATTGTTGAAGCGTACCCGAAATGGTGTACGATAAACGCTTCATTGAAAATGTAAATTGCCGTCACCAGTGTTGCCTGTTCCGGTCCTCCTAACGTCATAACATAGATTAAATCGAAAGCCTTAAACGCTCCGATAACATTGATCGTCATGATGATAACAAGGGTAGGATACAACAGCGGTATGGTAATAAATCGGATCTGCTTTATGCGGGAAGCACCGTCTATAGCAGCAGCTTGGTAGAGTTCGCCCGGTATCCCCTGGATCGCCGCGGAAAAAACCACCATCGAAAATCCTGTCCACTGCCAAAAAGCTGGGATAAAAGTGAAATAGAGGGCTGTTCTCGGATTTCCCAAAAGGTCTAAGGGATTTATAGGATCTCCGAGCCCGATAGTCTGCAGCATTGTTGTCAGCAGCCCCAGCATTGGATTATAAATCAGACTCCACAGCAAACCTATGGAAACGAGCGACATCATCATGGGCATAAAAAGGACCGTGCGGGTAAGTCCGGCCAAAAATCTGGACCGGGTTCCGTATTCAATGAGCAGTGCTAGAAAGAGTCCGCCTAACGGAAGCGTAATGCTGGAGAGTGCGACCCATATTCCGGTATTCTTCAGTGAATGCCAAAAAACATCATCTATAATTAGCTCTTTGAAATTTTGGAGTCCGATAAACGTTGATTCCGCCAATCCGTCCCACTCTAGAAATGAATAGCTGAAAGAACGGATGACCGGATAAATGATAAATAATCCGAGAATAGCTCCCGCCGGAATCAGATACAGATATGGTTCAATGATTGTTTTATTTTTAGTTTTCATCCCTTTACCGCTCCTTCGGTCAATCCCTTAATAAACGATTTCTGCATGAAGAGGTAGATGATTAAAATTGGCACTACCGCAATGGATAGGGCAGCGAACAGCATTCCCCACTCGGTTGTAAATTCTGAAAAAAAGACATGGAGTCTTATAGGAATCGTCAACACAGGCGGAGACTTTAAAAAGGTCAAGGCAAAGAGGAATTCGTTCCATGAAAAGAGTGATTCAAAAATAATTACAGTTGCAAAAACAGGTTTGGAAAGAGGAAGTAATATTTTGAAAAAGAACGTTAAACTGGGACAACCGTCTATCCTTGTCGACTCGTCAATCTCCTGCGGAATGTCTTTGAAAAAGCTCCAAAAGAGAAAGACGGAGAGAGGTATTCCAAACGCCGATTTAGCAAAAATAATAGAAAGAAGTTTGTCAAAAAGCTGCAGTTTTAAAAATAGTGAGAAGAGCGGAACGAGTACGATCTGTGCCGATACTATTTGGCAGGCTATAAAGATGGATAGAAACAGATTTCTACCCTTATATCTCATTCTTGCCATCGAAAATGCAGCAAATGATGCCGCAAAGACAATAATAACAACGATAGTAGTCGTAGCGACGATACTATTTAAAAAGGCAGAAGTAAAAGATGCCTTTTCCCATGCTTGACGGAAAACCGAGAGATCGAAGGTTGTCGGCAAGCTTATCGGACTTAGATATATTTCTTTATTACCCTTAAATGAATTGGTAATCATCCAGAAAAACGGATAAAATGAAATTACAACAAATAAGAGGAGCAAAAAACGAACAACAATATCGAAAGTTCTATCACCTATGGTAATTCTATTTTTATATCCCGTCACGTGTTTCTCCCTTCATTATTCGTAATAGATTGCAATCATCGCGAAAACAGCAATTTCCGGTACGGTTGTCTCGAGGACACCGTTTGATGACGTATATTCAAGAGCGGTCTTCCCGGGCAGCAGTTCGACCCCGGTAACTTTTACCTTTTCGCCCGCTTTTTCCACGGCAAAATCAATCTTCATGTCCCGCACAGGAACAACCGGATACTCTTCCTGCATATTGAGGAAATTGATGATGTACCGTTTCTTTTCAGGCTGATGAAACGCGGTCATTTCCACGACACCTGGACCGTCGGAGATGAAAGTGTAGCTGCCCTCTACCCCTGCCAACTCATCGATCATGGCGAGAAAACAGGTTTTATGCGGTGGTTGGGCCGCAGCTTCCAACGGAGCGGAAGACCAGATCACCTTCCCTTTCCCATAACTACGATAAATAAGCGCAGGATTATCCGTTGTAATTCCCGGTGGATCGGAGTGGATGGACGCGAAACGGATTCCGTCATTCGGATTGGTATAGGGAAGAATAATGGTCGCTTTTACCTCGTTTTCGTCTTCAGCCTCAACAACAGGCTGTTTTTTATAGACGGTAAGCGGGTATTCTTTCTCTACGTCGGGAAACAGCTTTTCACCACCGTTGACCGGTGCTATGTAACTGATGATTTCCTTTGTCTCGCCTTTGACGGTCGCACCGAACAACTCGGGAATAATCTCGACTATTCTACCGCCGCTTGCATAGAGGCTGCCGCCGTTTTTCACATAACCGATAATCGCCGCTTTCTCTTCATCGTCGAGCATGAGAACATCCGGCAGAACGATAATCTTGTGTCGGTCGGCGTTTTTCAGATTGCTCTTGCTGATGATACCGTAGGGTCGGTGAGAGGTCTGCAGTTTTTTTGCGGCACCCACGGCAGCGTCCCTGTGGGGCAGCTTCATACTCGACTGCTGCACACCCTTGCCGTTGTCGGACAAATCGAGTTTCGAAGTCAAACTGAAATAGATACCGATGTCCTGACACATCTCTCCGCCGATGTACGGCTCATACCGTTTACTCTCTTCAAAAATCTCACCCAACGTTTCATACACTTTCGGGTTAAGCGTTCCCACAGGATCGACGGCATCGATAAAGAGAAACGCTCCGCCATGGGCCAAGGCCGTTGCGTTGTGCAGTTCGAGCATCTCCTTGGTTTTCATCGTGGTATGATCACGAAGGTTTGGATAACAGCGAGAGGTGTGGAACTCGAACGGCCGGTTTTGGGTCAGATTATAGAGCAGCTTGCAGATAAAGGTCTGCTCCAGGTAACCGCCGTAGAAATCTCCGCCGCAGTAGTCGCTCGCCTCGGCAACCGCCTCCGTACTGCCCCTGACCCACGGCTGTAACGACGTTGAAAACTGATGGTCCACCGTAGCTTCAGGTTTGTGCTTCTTGAGTTCCCCGGTAGCGAAGTGGGCGAAATCGCGAAGCCACTCTTCCCGTTTCTTCTGGAAGGTTTTCCATTTTTCATCGCGCCAATCGATAATCGTAGGCATTGTTCCGCCGACTTCTTCAGCATATCGCTTCCGACAGGAGTCGCAGTAACAGACATCCGGCCAAAACGTCATATCGAGAAACATTCCTTCAAACTTGTAGCGGGAAGCAAGATCTTCAAGCTGAGCGGCAACGTACTGCCTGTACCCTTCGGAGTTGGGACAGCAGACGCCATAACGGGCACGGGAGTTAAACCCTATCGTTTTCACAACACCGCTTGAATCGATATCGAGAATCCGTTCCGTCTTCTCCCGGCTGGTCTTGCCGTTGACGTCCACAATCCGCCACGCAGCATCCTGATCGAAGGCCCAGTTATCGTAGATGAGGGTGAAATAGATGATGACTTTCATGCCCTCTTTATGACAGAGATCGATAAACTCACCTAAGAAATCGTGCCCTTTAAGGCCTTTATGCATGCGTCCGTGTTTCGTAGGCCAGTAACAGTAGCCAACGTGGGAATTGGCGTATACCATCGCTCCCTGGACCTGTGCCTTTTTCAAAAGATCGACATATTTTTTTGCATCGAGTTTTGATAAAAACGATTCATCCCAATCTTCGATGTGCATATCCACAAGATTTCTTCTGTAACTGTTTTCAAACCACTTTTCCGCCATTATCTTTCTCCTTTTTCACTTTTTTCCGCCACCTTCAGACGGTCTTCCGGTCGATTCTCTGACCACAAGCGTCGGATCTAAGAGAAGCATCCGTTGACCTCGTATTTCATATATCTGCCGGTTAATGAGCATATCCACCGCCGTTTCCGCCATCTCTTTGATGGGCTGCGCGATTGTCGACAAGGACGGGTGGACCATTTCCGGTATTTCGGCATTGTCCATTCCCAAAATCGACATCTCTTCCGGAACGTTGATGCCCGTTTTTATCAGTCCCTTAAGGACCCCTGCGGCCATAAGGTCGTTCTGCGCCCACACCGCGGTAGGCCGTTCATTTTGTTTGACAAGCTGCTCGGCAAACCGAAGACCGCACTGGAAGGTGAAATCGCCCTCTACCATACAATATTCTCCGGTCGAACCGCTTTTGCAATTTATACCGTTCTTCTCGAGGGCCTCTAAGAACCCATCCGAACGGTCTCGACTCAACCGGACCTTCTGCGGACCGGTGAGACAGACGATATTCGTATGACCGAGACTAATAAAATGTTCGGCTGCGAGAAAACCGGCTTTTTTGTTGTCCAACGCCAGGTTCATGAACTTGTCGGAATTTGCTATTCGATCGAGCATAACGACGGGGACCTCTACACCTTCCAACAACTCCATCGCCCAACTTTCATCGGAGACCATCGAATAGATAATGCCGTCGACATGTCGTCTGACCAAATTATCGATTATCTTCTCTTCGAAGTTCGGATCTCTATAAGTGTTAAAGAGAAGCAAATTGTAGTCCTGATCGATAATAGCCCTATCCAGGTAGTCAATTAAATAGGTAAAAAACGGATCGACGATTCTCGGTACCAATACCCCTATTACTTTTCCACTTTTACTCCGAAGTCCGGACGCTATGAGGTTCGGCCTGTAGTCCAGCTCTTTTATCACTTGCCTGACTTTTTTCTGCGTTTTTTCATCGACCGGTATCTTCCCGCTTAAAACCCTCGATACGGTAGAAACTGAGACACCTGCAATTTCTGCAACGTCTTTCATCGACGCCATTACAACTCCTCTCTTTTAAAATCCGGATTGGCGGGTACACAGAAAAATCGGGGCACCCTGTTCGGCGCCGAAACGAAACGTTCCCTTCCGCGTTCAAAAGCATTTTGTATCCGACTTCTTTCTGCCATATCTACTCCAAATGTCTTGCTGCATCAATTGTAAATTCAGGTTTCGAACCGATTGCACAACCGTTTGTGCAATCGGTTGTGCAAACATTTGCACAAACGATATCATTGATTTGTTTGGCTGTCAATGGTTTTTTTGTAGCAGCAGTTATAAAAAGCAATTTTTTTGCTTTATGAAAACGTTATCATTGACTTTCACCGGAGGTCGTGGTATAACTATTGAGCGTCAGTGTCGCGAACGGTATCTCCATTATTCGCAGCACTACCATCAACATTCCACAGGAAGGAAAACGTATGAACTACAGAAAACTGGGTAAAACAGGTCTTGAAGTAAGTGAACTTGGTATGGGCGGACTGTTCATTTCGTCGGTCGGTGCAGTTAAAGAAGAGGCACGACGGGCCGTGCATCGCGCTCTGGAATTGGGTGTTAATTACATCGATACCGCCCCCGGGTACAGGGACAGCGAAGAGGTGCTCGGTTTCGCTTTGGACGGGGTCACAAAACCGTTCATTTTATCGACAAAATTGGGCGGCAGGCCCCAGCCGTTCGAACCGCAGAACAAAGACGCGCTTCGAAAATCGGTTGAAGAGAGCCTTCGATTAATCGGACGGGACACAATTGACATCCTGATGATTCACGAGCCGGGCCGGCCGGGACAGTACGACTGGTTTTCCGACTGGGAAAATTTCCACGGTCCTGTTACCGAATTGATGCAGGAATTGAAATCTGAAGGTATTATCAAATTTACGGGACTCGGCGGAACGACCGTCTATACCCTCCCCCATATTATCGCTACCGGTGAATACGACATTGTTTTGACTGCTTTCAACTATAGTCTGTTGTGGCAGGAAGCGACAATTTCCGTTCTCCCGGAAGCGAAAAAACAGGGAATGGGGATTATCATCGGTTCTCCGCTGCAGCAGGGAGCTCTTGCTCAATGTTATCGTGATGTCGTCAATAACGGTGCCCGATGGCTTTCTCCTCCAAGGCAGAAACAGTATAAAAAACTGTACGAATTGGTTGATGATCTTAATATGCCTCTTGCGGAATTGGCGATTCGATTTGTCCTTTCCAATCCCGACATCAGCACAACCCTCATGGGGGCCCGTTCAGTGGAAGAGGTAGAAAAAAATGTTGCATCCGCGGAAAAAGGCCCGCTGCCCCAGGATGTCCTCGATAGAATAGCTGAAATCGCGGCAATGGTACCGTTCCGTCCTTTCGAAGAGCCGTTCGGCCTCCCCTTTACCAAGCCGTATAAAGGTCCCGGACACGCAAGCCACGGCCATGTATAAATAAGGAGTCACTATGAAAGGATTATTCGTCGTTGAAAAAAATAAGCTTGATATTCTGGAATTACCGGAACCTGAGATAGGACCGTACGATGCGTTCGTCGAAGTGAAGGCGTGCGGTATCTGCAATAGCACGGATTTCAAAATTCTCGAGGGCGAGTTTCAACCCGGTACCTTCCCTATCCTGCTCGGCCACGAGTCGATTGGTCAGGTCGTGAAAGTAGGAGATAAGGTACAAAACTTCAAAGTAGGCGATTATGTTTTCCGTTCCCGCCTCGAAGACGAGCATATCCCGTTTGAGGGCGGACGAAGTCGATGGGCCGGCTTTGTCGAGAAAGCACTGGTTACCGACCAATGGGCGAAAGACGGGGTTGCATACAACTCGACACCCCATCCGCAGCAGGTGGTACCTTCGCATTACAATCCCGCACACGCAGTCGCTTTGATAACTCTGAAAGAGAACTTGAGCTGCCTCAACCGTACGGAAGTCGGGCCGGGACAATCACTGGCCATTGTCGGGACCGGTCCCGTTGCTCAAGCGATAGCGTCGTGTGCCGTCATCCAAAACATCCATCCTGTAGTCGTTTTCGGGCGACGCGCCGAATGGGAAAAACGGTTCACGGATTTAGGCGTGGATGGGTATGCGTACGGCGATAGTTTTTCACCTGCCGTTCAATCGATACTGGACAAAGGCGGTTTCGATCGGGCAATCGAGGCGGTTGGCGCACGTTCGGCCCTCACCCGCTGCTTGCAGGTAACCAAAAAGGACGGGAAAGTCAATCTGTACGGTATTCCACCCAAATCTGAATGGTACGATCCGGACGAAGAGAAAGACCCCCGCATATTCCGAGGAAAAGTACTCGAGGGCGAGGTCCACGATGAAATGCTCGAATGGGTCGATCAGGGAAAAATCAACCTGGAAGATTGGGTCAGCCACGTTATGCCGTGGTCGGAATATAAGAAGGGCTTCGACATGGTGGCAAACAAAACCGGAAATAAGGTGGTGCTGACCTTTTAGGGAGTGCCCTTCTAACAGTACTCATCCCTGGACGGCTTTTGAGGTCGGTTTTCGTGGTTTCTACTCGATAACAATCACCGTATGGGTGTCTACTCTCGGAAGAGACACGGCAGCGTAACCGTTTTGTCGTTCCCACTCAAGAGGTTCACGGTCCGGTGCAGTATAAAAAAAAATTAACTTGACAAATGACTAAAACTATGATAACGTTTGCACAATCGTTATCATAACAGTATCAAAAGGATTACATAATGTCAAACATGAAACAGACCATTGAGAAAGCTTTGGATATGGGTGCAGGGGTCTTCAGACTTGCACCGAACTGGGTCCCGCGTTCTTTTTGTATACCCGGTAAAAGATTGAAACTGCATCCCGATGACTATTACGCTTTCGGTGCGCATCGAGGCGGTATCGATGAACGGTGGTTCGCGTCGACCACCAAGGCTGATAACGGTCCTGAAACGCTGGAAGACGAAGGTTTAAGCTACATTTTTTTCAAAGACGACGCTTCCATTGAACGTGTCCTGCTAAAGGATGCGATAGAAGCGATGGGAGCTGCGATTCTTGGGAAAAAAGTTATGGAAAAACACGGCGGCTGGACGATGTACAGCAAGTTTTTCGATAATTTGGAACCGTTGCCCCATCACGTGCATCTTACGGACGAAAAAGCCGCGTTAGTCGATGCAAAAGGAAAGCCGGAAGCGTACTATTTTCCGAAACAGCTTAACAACAAACGGGCATATTTTCCCTACACCTTTTTCGGCTTCAATCCGGGCACGACAAAGGACCAGGTAAAACAGTGTTTGGAAAATTGGCATAAGGGCGATAACGGTATTCTCAACCTATCGAGGGCGTATAAACTTGTTCCGGGTACCGGTTGGGACGTTCCCGCGGGACTGCTTCACGCTCCCGGTTCCTATTTGACTTACGAACCCCAATGCGCTTCCGATGTGTTTGCCATGTTTCAATCCATCGTGTGGGACGCCTACACACCGTGGGAACTGTTGGTAAAAGATGTCCCTGATAAGTATAAGAACGATCTCGATTACATCATCAGTCTTTTGGATTGGGAGCTGAATGTCGATCCTAATCTGTTCCAAAACAGGTTTTCCCCTCCAAAACCGGTAAAACCGAAAAACGAGATGCACGATCAAGGGTATGAAGAGAATTGGATTGCCTATAAATCGGACTTTTTCATGGCGAAAGAGCTGACGGTGTTTCCCGGTCGTTCTGTTACAATCAAGGACGATGGAGCGTACGGGACAATCGTGATTCAAGGTCATGGGAAGTTCGGTAAACTGCCGGTAAGTTCACCCGCCATGATCCGGTTCGGACAACTCACCGAAGACGAACTTTTTGTGACCCAAAAAGCCGCGGAAAACGGCATTACTATAACCAATAACAGTGAATACGACGATCTGGTCATGCTGAAACATTTTGGACCTAAACCGTAATTTCAGATATAATTATCTATGGCGTCGATGAAAGATGTGGCAAAGCTTGCTAATGTCTCCATTTCTACAGTATCGCGGGTAATAAACGGCACTATCAGGGTTGAAACTGATACGGAACAGAGAGTTCGTGAAGCGATCGCGGAACTCAAATACAAACCGAATTTGCTTGCTTCCGGACTCCGCAGTAAAAGCGGAAAACTGATCGCCCTGATTGTTCCGGAATTTGTTCCTCCGTTTTACCAAGTGGTTGAGTATGCTGAAAAAGCGGCAGACTCGTTAGGTTATAATCTCCTCGTTATAAACACTAGTCTTAATCCGGAAAAGGAAGAAGAGACAATCGACATGCTTATTCGCCGTCATGTGGACGGAATATTATTCTCTCGTGTATCCGATGAGAGCAGGGTGATTGAAAAACTGAGCGACAGCGATCTTCCGATTGTGCTGTTCGACAGGGCCCGGCATAATGAGCGATCGTATAATGTTGTTTTGAACAACGAAAAAGCGGGCCGCATCGCGGGGGAATATTTCTATCAGGGCGGACACACGAAAATTGCTGTTATAACAGGTTCTCTCAATATTGAAATATGCAGGGACAGACTCGATGGTTTTCGCCAATCGTTAGGAGAACACGGGATTCTTCTGGATGAAAAAAATATTTATGAAGGTGATTTTACCTTTTCTTCAGGTATTAAAGCTGCCGAATATTTTTGTTCTTCAGAGTTGGGAATTACGGCAATCTGGTCCCAGAATGATAATATGGCAATCGGGGCACTGCAAGAGTTTACCCGCAGGGGAATCAAAGTACCGGGGACATTATCTTTAATGGGAATGGACGACATCGAGTTCTCACGAATGGTATCTCCCCCACTGACAACAATTGCTCAGCCGTTTAAGAAAATGATCGAAGACGCGCTGCAGTACATTGTTGCTACCATCTACGGAACAGTGCCGACGAACGGAATCAGAGAGGTGTTGGAACCGAGATTGATCGTTCGACAATCAACAAAATCTTTCAAAATAAGAATATGAGGCACGTGGGGAGTGCCGCGTACTGTATTTATTCCGCCCGATACTCCAAAGCCGGCAGCAGATAGGTCTCCAACCGAGGTACGGTAAACTCAACCGTTTCCTGTTTCTGCCTATAGTCGATGGTTTTACCGGTATTAAGCACTTTCAATCCCACAGGTTTTTTACCCCGTAGATTCACCCGGACCGTAATCCCCTCTACCGGTATATTGGGCAGCTCTTCCTGAAAATTGACCATATGGATCAAGTACCGGCCCTTTTCTCGCTGCTCGAAAACCGTTATCTCCACCGGTTTCGGCGCGTCCGATTCGAAAGTGTATGGAGTACTCTTCAGATACCCGAGCAGTCTCCCGATGATTGCATCGTGGTAGTGTACATCCAAGTCGCCCGCAACATAGAGAACTTTCCCGTCCTTGAATTTATGAAGAACAATCGACGGAAACTCCGTGTTATCGCCCGGAGGATTACTATGTATCGAGGCGAATTTCGAGGTGTCTTTCGGGTCGGTATAAGGCAGCGTCATCGTAGCCAAGACCACACTTTGATCGCCGGCCGTTACCTTCAGCTGAGTGCCGTCAATACTCAACGGATTGGACCCGGAATAGGGAGCAAAGAGGTTCGCTTCCTTATCGGTAGGCGCCATATAGGTTATGATCTCGTCGGTTTCTCCCGTATAGTTTACACCGAAAAGATCGGCCAATAGGAAATCTTTACTCTTTCCCCCTGCTGTCGGGTAGAGTGAGGTATACTTGGTCGCGTAAATGCTGCCGCCTGATGCTACAAAATCGGTAAAAGCCTGTGCCTCGTCTTCATCCATCATTATTACATCCGGTAAAATAATGATCTGAAACTTTTTCAGATCCGACAGGTTCTTTTTCGTAATAACGCCGTACGGTACGTTATTATTGAGCAGGGCCTTCGCACAGTTTCGCACCGCATCGGCATGAACAGGCTGCTTCGCGTTGAATACATCGAGACTGCTGTCCACATCCTTTATATTTTTTCCATTGTCCTCGGGATAGATGAGGGACTCGAAACTGAGGTACAGCGCGACATCCTGACAAGGGACGCCGCCGAGCTCATTCTCAAAGGAAGCAACATCCGAAAAAATGTCTCCCATGATCGAATAGACGTCCGGGTTTAAGGTCCCTACCGGATCGATTGCATCGATAAAGAGGAAACCCGCGCCGTTCGCGAGCGCGGAATAGGTCTGCGCCTCGAGCCACTCTTTGGATTTCGTTGTCGTATGATGATGCAAATTCGGGCAGCGGGAGGTCATATACTCGAAGGGGACATTCTCGCTGATACTGTAGAAAAATTTTGAAGCATAGGATTGCTGCAGGGAATCCCCGTAGAAATCCGCAGCCATGAAATCGCTCGCCGCAGCCAGAGGAACACTTGGCCCCATGCGCCAATCCCACAAGAAAGCGTTCGCTTGGTGGGTCACGGTAGCTTCGGGTTTTTTCGACTGAATAACATCGGTAACGAATTTGCCGAACTCGGCAAGCCACTCCTGCCGCTTTCGCTGGAAGGTCACCCACAACGGATCGGTCCAATCGACGGTGGTAGGGATTGCTTTCCCTACTTCGTCTTTGAACCGTTTTTTACACCCTTCGCAGTAGCATACTTCAGGCCAAAACGTCATATCGGGCCACACCCCTTCAAAATCGTATCCGTCACACAGCTCGTTCAACTGGTCGGCGACCCAATCTCTGTACCCGGTGTTCGGGCAACAGATACCGTAACGGGGAGAGTTCAGTCCGTACGCGTCCTTGCCGTCGGGACGGATTATCCGCCAATCGGGGTGCTGGTTATAGGCCCAGTTTACAAAAATCAACGTATAATAAAAGATGACATCGATCTCCTTCTTATGAAAAAGGTCGGTCACTTCCCCTAAAATATCACGTCCCCCGATTCCTTCATGCATGTGTCCCGATTTCGTGGGCCAGTAACAGTGTCCCACATGCGAGTTGGCGTACACCATGACCGATTTTATATGTGCGGAGCTCACCGTTTCGACGTACTTCTTGGCATCGTACTTGGAGAGAAACCGTTTGTCCCAATCCTCAATGTGCATGTCGACGAGGTTCCGACGATAACTTGTTTTGTACCATTTTTCTGCCATCAGCTTTATCTCCTATGTATTACTCTGGATGTAATCCAGTATTTCACTCGCGCGATGACAACGAATAAGTCGTCCGTCGATGTCGATTTCTTCAGGAGGAGTGGTTGTGCACTGTTCCCGGGCCCACGAACATCTGTCGGCAAACTTACAGCCGAGTTTCGAATATTCTTTTACTTCTAAGGTGGATAACGTGATCCTCTCGGTCCACCTCTTGTCAGGGTCGTTGCGGGGGATCGAATCCACCAACGCCTGCGTGTATGGATGGAGAGGATTGAGTATGATCTTATCGACCGACCCGAGTTCTATAACATCACCGCGAAACATGATGGCAATCCTGTCGCTGATGTAATAGGCTGTCGCCAGATCGTGGGTTATATAAATAATAGTAACGTTAAACTCATCCCTTAATTTTAGAAAGAGGTTGATGATCGACATGCGAAGTGAAGCGTCGACCATGGAGACAGGTTCATCGGCCACTAAAATTTTCGACTGACTTATCAGCGCTCGAGCGATGGATATCCTTTGCAGCTGTCCGCCTGAAAACTCATTAGGATATCGATCTTCCACCTCATCCAACGATAACCCTATCGCACTCAATCCTTCGGCGACAACCTCTCTCGTCTCTTTGGTCGATTTCGTATGTCTGAACTTCTTTGCGGTTTCAAAAAGGTAAAGGCTTACCTTTTTAAGAGGATTGAATGATTCAAACGGATTTTGAAAGACAGGTTGTATATGGCTCATAAACCAAAGCTTGTCTTTTTTTCGTTTTATATGGGCAATATCCCGGTCCATATAGTTAATGCTTCCATAGGTGGGTTCGGTTAGTCCAAGAATCATTCGTGCCAAAGTAGTTTTTCCGCTCCCGCTCTCACCCGCTAACGTCACTATCTCCGGTTTCTCTTCCGCGATCTGGAAGTTGGCCCTATTCACTGCGACCAACCTGCTTCCCAACATTCTTCCGCCTATTTTAAAAACCTTAGTTATATCTTTAATCAAGAGTTGGTGTTTTTCGTTATTCATGTTGCATCCTCTGCTTCGTGAATGGATAGATTGAAGCACGCAGCCAGATGGCCCGGTTTTATTTCTACAAGTTTCGGTACTTTTTCCCTGCAAACATCCATAGCATAGGGGCAGCGCGGGTTAAAGCGACACCCGTCAGGAGGATTAGCAAGTGACGGCGGTGCTCCCGGAGCGCCGATTTTCTCCGATTTGTCCCCAATTTCAGGAAGTGAGTGGATTAGAAAGGAGGTATATGGATGCCGCGGATCTTTGAAAATACTCCGAGTATCGGATATTTCAACGATTTTCCCGGCGTACATGATAGCAATTCGATCGGCAATGTTTGCGTGGACCGCCATATCGTGGGTTACCATGATGAGGGTATTCTTATACTCCTGCTGTACATCTTTCAGTAACTGAAGAACACCACGCTGAACGATGACGTCCAAAGCAGTTGTCGGTTCGTCGGCAAATATGACCGTCGGTCTGAATATTGAAGCAAAAGCACACGTTGTACGCTGCCTCATGCCTCCGGAAAGCTGATGGGGAAATGATTTCAGCACCTCACGCGGAAGCCCCATGTTTCGGATGTGATCACCCATGATTTTTTCAAAATCGTGTATCTCATTTCTCCTGTGGGTTTTTATGATATCGAAAAAACTTTTATCTATTCTTCTGACAGGATTGAGTACGTTCATGGACCCTTGCGGCATGTAGGCAATTTTATTCCAGCGTAGAGTTCGAATTTCCTCCTCGGACATAGAAACCAATTCATGTTCGTTTCCTTCGATAAAATATCGGATTCTTCCCTCCATAATAAAGAGCGGGGGAGTGACCATACCGAAAAGCACTTTTAAGAGAGTAGTCTTTCCGCAGCCCGACTCACCCGCTATTCCGAATATTTCATTTTCATTAATTTCAAATGAAGCGCCGTCTACAGCCTTAACGGTTCTTTCAATTCCAAAAGTCTGTACGGAATAGTATGCTCGTAAACCTTCGACAGTTAAAACAGCCATTATTCTTTCTCCAGTTTTATTCGTTCTAATCTAGTCCGTGGGTCAAGAAAGGTATTAAGACTCGTTGAGAGAAGATAGAGCGCGACAAAAAGTAAAATAGTAATAACCACCGGTGAAAATATCCACCACCAATGTCCGAGGAAGAGGGCCTCATATTGGTTTGCCCAATAGATACTAATTCCGATCGTCGGCAGCTCGATATTCGAAAGCCCGAATACCGCTAATGTTATCTCCATCTGCAGAACGAAAAGCATATTGGTCATACTATTCGCCATGATCAATGGAATTGTAAACGGAATATATTCACCGAATATGATTCGCATCGTACCCATACCTGAAAAGAGGGCCACATCGGTAAACTCCCTCTCCCGTAAACTTAAGGTCAACGAACGTATCACCCTGGCGTCCCATGCCCATCCGAAGAGGGCCAAGAGAAAACTCAAGAGGAATGTATTCATTCTGTCTCGCAGCACAAACCCTAAAAAAATGAGGATGGCAAGTACCGGCATGACAACGAAGCCGTCGTTAAGCGACATGAGGGCCCTGTCGACAATCCCGCCTTTGAAACCGGCAGTCAGTCCGACAAATACCGCGATGATTCGAGACATAGCAACCGAGAGAATACCGACGATGAGCGAACCTCGTATGGCATGGGTCATAATCCAAAACACATCCTGTCCCATGGAATTTGTGCCGAGAGGGTGCTCTAATGAAGGAGGAAGATCGTATGGAACTTCACCCCACGCTCGAGGGTCGTGAGGGGAGAAAAACGACAGCACAACCATTGTCAACATAATCACTATAATGATAAAAGCGATCAAAAATCGTCTATCGACACGCAGCAAATCTTTAAATGCAGAAAACATAGTCAATACTCCTCTTTTCTCTACCTGTACCGTACTCGCGGATCGAACAATGGGTAGAGCATATCGACCAATAATACGGTTGTAGCAATGGCCACTACCGAAATGGTAACGATACCAACCATAAGATTGACGTCTCCGCTCAATACAGCCGTATAGAGCAGTTGGCCGAGTCCTGGGTATGAAAAAACGTATTCGATAATAAGTGCTCCACCGAAAATCTGTCCCAATCTGATTGCCAACCCCGTAACCTGCGGAAGCATAGCGTTGCGCATGACATGAACAAAAACGATCCTCCCGTCCGACTGACCTGTGGCTCTCGCATATGTTATGTAATCTTCACCATTTATTCTCGTTATAAGCTGACGCATGGTTAAAAACCAGGCGCCTAATCCGATAAGAATCATGGAAAGGGCCGGTAAAGCGGCGTGATGGAGAATATCGGCGATATAACGAATACTGAACGTTGGTTGAACCCCGATGGCGGAACCGCCGACTAAAGGAAACCAGGGGAGCACAAAGGTAAAGAGCGCAACAATGAGTATCGCCATTATGTAGTGGGGCATCGGAAACAGGACCATAGAAATACCGGCCAAAACATTTGCCCACCGTTTTTGGTTGAAATATCCGGCCAACCCGCCGAGAATGTTGCCGATAATCCAGCTGATTATCGTTGAAATAATTAAGAGACCCAATGTCCACGGTAAGGCCCGCCCTACAAGTTTAATAACGGGGGTCGGGAAGTTGGAAAGTGAAGGACCGAAACTCCCGCCTTGAAATAATCGCCCCCAAAATTTCACGTATTGCTCAAAGATCGATCCCTGAAGACCGTAGAGCTCCTTGAGCGTATCCCTCATTAAATCGATTGACTCCGGATCTTGTTGCTGTCCGAACGCAGCCGCCCTGGCAATCGTAATCTCTACTGCATCTACCGGTGTGAATCTTGGAATTATAAACGCGATGGTAATTCCAACAAAGATAACCAGTAAATACTGTCCTATTCGCTGTAATATGTAACGCAGAAACGGACTCATTGTAAGACCTTCCTTTTGAAAAAGCCCCCCCCAATGAGGTGGAGGAGGCTCCGATTGAATAATTGTCTTTTATTTTCTTCCGGTCGGTTTCAATCTGGGCAATACTACCCTATAATTTCCACCGCTGGGAAGCGGATACGCATAAGGATTATCGGCCGTCGGCCAATTTTCCCAATAGTAAGTGTCCGCGGGGTCCAACTGGTTCTGACCAACCATCGGAATAAACGGCATCTCTTCAACCAATATTTTCATGGCTTCGAGACCGAGTTCGATTGTCTTCTCGGATTCCGCGTCATACGTGTTCATCTCTTCAACGATAGCGTCCATTTCATCGGAATACCATCGTGTCGGGTTCCGGTAGAGGGCCATCTCGCCGATCGGCTTATAATAATCGGAATGCATATACTGTAACCAGCGATATAAGTCGGGATGACCACCCCAGCTCTCTACAGGCCAGGTAGTAGAACTGTCAAACTCTCCCATGTTGGTAATTGCCGCCATGTTGTCGTTAACTTCATGGGTCGTCTCAATTCCAAAATCTCTCCATTTTTCGGCTACGCTGGCACCTAATCGGGCTTGGAGAGGCCAGATTTCAGGGACCTGAGTCAGGACGCTAAGTTTCCATACGTCCCCTTTAGGGGTAAGCCATTTACCCTGGTTGTTCCGTTTAAAACCGTTTCTTAAAAGAAGCTCTTCGGCAACTTCAGGCGCGTATTTCCACCACCCTCTGCCGAAAATCTTGCGAATTTCCTCTTCAGATGACGGAACATTATGTCCCCGCTTTTTCGCCTCTTCAGCAATTCGTATGGGTACGGACGGATCGTACGGTTTGAACCCGCCTGCCACATCTAAGGTAAAATCTCTCAACCACTCTTCTAAAGGATCGTAATACCATTCGTAGTAGGGAAGCGTCGGTGTGTTGTGAATTGCGGTAACGCGCGCGGCGCCGCCGTAAGCTTCCATCAATGTTGAAACCGGATCGATGGTAAGCGCTAAGGCCCAACGAACATCCCTCATTCCTAAGGGATATACTTCGGTATTAAGTGTCATGCCGGGTGCTGCCGGATCGCCGAAACAGGCCCACGGAAAGTCGTCGTACCACGCAATGGAATATTCGTTTCTCTTCTTAAGAGATTCCCACGCTTCAGGTGTCCATAATTGGGAAACATCCAGCTCGTGCCGTGCCTGAGCAATGGTCTGTTTTGCAAGGTTCCCGTAGTGGACGAAAAGAAGATACTTAGGAGCGGGTTTACCGTAGACCATTCCTACAGCAGTGCGGTCCCAGTCCTCTCGCCGTTCCCAGATAAACCAGTAGCCGTTGGGGTCGTAATCTTTTATCACATACGGTCCCAAACTGATGGGCGGATTAAATTGAAATTTAACCGGATCTTCTACTTCTCTGAACACATGTGCGGGCATGATGTAGCATGCGCCCCAGCGAACAACGAATTGCACGTGGAACCTTGAGTTCGGTTTTTTCAACTTGAAGTGGACCGAATACTTATCCGGGGCCGTTACCTCGTCCACGTAAACGTTGAAGAAGTCGGTGTATGCCATTCCCGGGTTCTCCTGTTGGATCTCTACAGTCGCAATCACATCCTCCGCGGTAAACTCGACACCGTCACTCCAGTAGACACCTTTTCGTAGTTTTACCGTCATTTCGGTAAAGTCATCGTTGTACACAGGTTTTTCGGCTGCCAAAGAGTTAAACCATTCCCCGTTGAGCTGCCCTACATACCACAGGGTATCGAGCGACCCTTGCTGGAAACCGTGGGTTGTCAGTTTATAGTTGGGCGGCACCCACCAGTTAAACCGGTCCGGGTCCGTCGATCTACCGGCCTGAATTTGCGCGATCAAGGTCTCATGCCGCGGTATACCGGGAGCAATTTGATCGAACTGCCCCTCTCCTTGTACTTCAGCTTTTCCCTGCTGGCCCGCTCCAAACAGCGAAACCGCGCAAAGGCTCGTGACCAATAGTACAAGGATACCGATTTTCAGTACCTTTTGTTTTTTCATAAAAAACCTCCGAATAATATAAATGTTGTCGATTGCCCCCTTTTTAAGTGGCAATCGAACTAACCATAGCAAGAAATCGATTGTGCAATCGATTTCGTATTGAAATCATCGTAACACAGCAATATTCCTCTGTCAAATTTATTTTCACAAAAATTTAACACCTATTGCTCGTACTGAACAATGACGGATGCGAAAATGTAAACCGGCGGCATTTCGACCACAACACCGTCATTATCAACTGAATATGACAACGGTTTCTGTTCCGGAAGTTCCTTCACGGCGGTCACTTTTTTGCCTTCTACGTTAAGCAGTACCCGCACTCCCTGTGCCGTGACCGGAGGCAGAAGTTCCTGCGTATTGACCGCGTTGATCAAATACCGTTTCCTCTCCGGTTGATGAAAAACGATGATTTCTATTGCCGGAGGCGCTTCCGCACGGAAACAGGCCGGATTTTGCATCTGTTTTTGGACCAGCCTCGCAAAAACTTTTTTATGAAGATGTTTATCAGGCAGTTCTATCGGTGCCGCAGTCCAGAGGAGCTTCCCTCTGCCACAGTTCTGAAGGACTATTGCGGGATGGTCTGTCGATCTTCCCGGCGGGTTCGAATGGATCGAGGCGA
This sequence comes from uncultured Spirochaetales bacterium, assembly GCA_964543975.1. Classification (GTDB taxonomy): domain Bacteria; phylum Spirochaetota; class Spirochaetia; order SPDA01; family CAZJBZ01; genus CAZJBZ01. The sequence continues at coordinate 9,166 of CAZJBZ010000007.1, read as the reverse complement.
AACGAGGCAGTTCAAGATCGGCACTCGGCCCCATCTGCGGTATTGAATCGTTCGGAATGTCCGAAGGATCGGTATAAGGCAGTGTGATTGTTGCCATTACTCCCTTAGGGTCCTTCTTCTCGGCCTTGACCTGTTTTCCGAAAATCGCCAAGGGAGCACTCTCGGTTACACCCGGCATAAGATCTTTAAACTCTTTTTCAGGAGTCATATAGGAGACTGCTTCCTCCATCCGGCCGTCGATAACGATATCAAGCCGGTCCTGAAAAAACCTTCCGCTTTTACCGCTTACGTAGAGGACACCCCCCCTTTCCGCGTACTCTTTCAGGGCCCGGACCTCCTCCTCATCCATGAAGGGCAGATCGGGAACTACAATAATTTGATACGATGACAACGAATCGAGATTGTTTTTGCTTATGACTCCAAATGGGATGTGGGCCTCCTTCAAGGCCCTTACCGCTCCTAAGGCGGCGTTAAAATGGGGAGACGGCGCCTTCATGACGGCATTCAAGCTTGAACCGACCTCTATTCCATTGAGATCGGGGTCCATCTTGGCATGAAGACTATAGTAGACGGCGGCATCCGCACAGAGATTTCCCCCAAAAAAATCTTCATATCGTGAAGCCTTCTCAAAAATTGCACCCACCGTTTCATATATCCGGGGCTGCAAGGAACCGTCCGGATTGATTGCGTCGATAAAGAGAAAAGAACCGTTATGCGCTAAGGCGTACAGGGACTGTTGCTCCAGCATTTCTTCCGATTTTGATGTGGTATGATCGCGAAGGTTCGGGAAGCAGCGTGAAACCATATATTCGAAAGGCATGTTCGGTGTAATACTAAGGAAAAATTTGCAGATAAACGATTGGGACAAGGTCCCGCCGTAGAGGTCCCCGCCGTTGTAATCGTTCGCCTGCAGCATGGAGAGAGTATTCCCGCCGACCCATGAGCTTAGCAGTGCCGCCGAATTATGTTCGGTCGTGATTCCCGGTTTGTATTTTTTTGCCGCCGTCGAAGAGAACAATCCAAAATCACTTATCCATTCTTCCCGCTTTTTTTGGAAAGTAATCCACTTCTCATCGTTCCAATCGATGATTGTGGGAATTTCTCCCCCAACTTCCCGTTCGTATCTGCTCCGGCATGAATCGCAAAAACAGATATCGGGCCAAAAGTTCATATCGAAAAACATTCCTTCGAAATCGTAACGATCACAAATCTCTTTTATCTGTGTTTCAACAAAGTTTCGATAATCACTGTTGTTGGGACAGACCACACCATACCTGCGGCCCAACCAGCCCGCGGGACCGCCCGCTTGTCGGGAAGTTTTCCCGTTTCTGCCTCGAATTCTCCACTCCGGATACTCCTCATAAGCCCAATTATTATAGATAAGACTGTAATAGGGGATGGCGGCCATTCCTTCTTTTCGACACAGCTCTATGGTTTCTCCTAAAATATCCCTGCCTTGTAAACCTTCATGCATGTGGCCCGATTCCGTCGCCCAATTACAATGTCCGACATGTGAGTTTGCATAAATCATAACAGCCTGGACATTCGCGTTCTTCATCATTGCTACATACTCTACCGGATCGAATTGCGACAAAAATCGTTCATCCCAGTCCTCGATGTGCATATCGACGAGGTTTCTGCGATACCGCTTCTCATACCATTTTACAGTTCCCATACAGTGCATCTCCTTGCTTGATCTGAAATCGATTGCGCAAACGATTTCAATGATCGTAACATGGAATTATTGCACTGTCAATAATTTTTATCAGTTTTTCAGATGCCGCATATTTCATTTTAAAAAAATATAAATGTATCATATACATAGACTAAAAGTAATAAATAACTTGATAACATGCAGGGAGGGGTATATAATACTAGGTAACGACTTTACAACGGTTTTTCAGAATATTCTCTACATTCCGTTGTGTAAAGTCCTCATCTCCTTTTAGCACGTGAGGAGTATCCCATGAAGGACTTAAAAGTTTTCTCTCTTATCCTGGTCCTTGTGTTGCTCTGTTCCTTTCAAGTTTTTTCTGCACCGCGCCCCTACTCTCCTTTTTCCATGCAGCTGAACCTCGGGTTCGATCTTCCTATGGGAGAAAAGAGTCAGTACTTCACCTACGGCGGATCGGCCCATCTGAGCGGACTCTTTGCCTTTCGCGGCCTTCCCTGGCTCTATATAGGCGGCAACATCGATTACGCCATGACCCAAATGCAGAACCAAAGCCTGCTCTCGCGGGCCGGGATCAGCGCGCAGGTCCGTCCCGGTTTTTTTCTGTTCCCCCTTTTGATGGTCTACGGGTTCGGACAAGCCGGTTTTTCCTACAGTTTTCTCGATATCGATGGTGAACTGGTTGGTGGCGGTAGTCCGTTTTGGACGGCAGGCGGAGGTCTCGGTTTTTTCTTCTCCGATGTGTTCGGTCTGAACATTAAAGTCGCCTATGAAGATTATTTCGGCTTTTACAACGGCATGTATTTCAGCGTAGGGACCGACCTCCGTTTTGGAACGGGCACGGCAAAACCCACCGAGAAAAGACCGGCCGCAGAGGAAGTGAGACCGCAGCCACTCGAAAAGGAGAGCACGGGAACGAGTCCGGGTTTAGTATCGATCGATTCCATCACTTTTAACCAGGTTTTTCCCGTTTTTTATAAATACTACGATAACAATCCGGTAGGTGTCGCCACAATTCGAAACACAGGCGACAAGCCGATTGAAAATCTCTCTTTGAAAACGTTTATCAACCTTTACATGGACACACCCAAGGTGAGTATCGAATCGGCGGCGATTCAGCCGGGAGAAACGCTCAATGTAGACCTTTTCGCACTCTTTAATAATGAGGTTTTAAAAATCACCGAGGCGACGAAAGTAGCGGCAAACATCAGCGTCACCTATACATCGGGCGGGGAAGAGATTTCCGAATCAAAGGTAGAAACATTACGTATTTACGATCGAAACGCCATCACGTGGGACGATGACCGTAAAGTTGCCGCTTTTATTTCAGCGAAAGACCCTTCAGTCCAGGGAATTGCAAAAAACATCGCGGGGATTGTGACTCAACGGGGTTCAAAATCGATCAACCGCAACCTGCTGATGGCAATGGGCATTCACGCCGCGTTGCCGACCCTCGGACTGAGCTACGTCATCGATCCACAAACTCCATACGAAGAATTATCGAAACAAGAGAATGTTGTCGATTTTGTTCAATATCCAAGGCAGACCCTCTCCTACAGAGCCGGTGACTGCGACGATCTCTCGGTACTCTACTGTTCATTTCTCGAATCCGTCGGAATAGAGTCCGCCTTCATTACCATTCCGGGCCACATCTATATCGCCTTTGCAACCGGTATGACCTCGGAAGAAGCGAGAAAAAAGTTCAGCCGTCGAGATGAACTGATCTACCACGACGGAATGGCATGGGTCCCCGTCGAAATCACCATGATAAACGACGGGTTTTTGGCTGCCTGGAAGGAAGGAGCGAAGGAGTGGCGGGAGAACAACGCCCGAGAGCAGGCCCTGATATTTCCGGTGCGTGAGGCTTGGAAGCTTTATGGGCCGACCGGCATAGCCGCAGGGGTGGAGGGAATGCAATTGACCGGAGTTGAGCAAGTGACCCAAAACTTTTACGCGGAAATGATCAAATTCATCGACCAGGAGATTTATCCCCAAATAGCAAAAATCCAAGCCCGTATCCGAGAAAACGGTGAAAGCGCTCCTCTTTTCAACAAATTAGGCGTTGTTTACGCCCGGTACGGAGTGAATGATAAGGCCAAAGAGTTTTTTCAGCAGGCATTGGGAAATGAACCGTATTCACCCGCGCTCATCAACATGGGAAATCTTTTATACATGGAAGATAATTTTACCGAAGCGCTGCAGTACTATGCGCAAGCCTACGAATTGAATGACAGAAGCAGCACGGCACTTCTCTGTATCGCGAGGACCAACCATGAACTGGAAAATTATGGAACCGTTCGGAACCAATACGCCTTATTAAAAACGATGGACCAAGATTTGGCGGCACAGTTCGCCTACTTGGATCTTCGAGGCGCGGAAGCAAATAGGGCTGCCGACGCGGCCGGGATAAGTGAAATTGTTCTATGGGATGAAGAGGAATGATGATTAAAAACCCCGCATGTGTCGTTTTTATCTTGGCTGCAGTGATTATCAGCAGCTGTGAAAATCCTTTGGAAGCCCATCTCTACTCACCGACGATTTCGTTAACGATTGATACGACCGAAATCTCGCCGGATGACGCATTCGACATCGGAGAAGTTTCGGTCAATATCGTAAAAGAGTTTGCGGTAGACATCCGGAACAAGGGGAATTCCGATTTAAGCCTGACCGATGCTGGCGGTATTCGGTTCGAAGGCGACCACGCCTCTTTTTTTACATTGAAGAGTGATATTTCGAAAATAATCAGTGTGGGGGAGACGGTAAGCAGTGTTATCGTTTGTACCGCTACCGAAGTAGTCGATCCTCTTACGGCCCAAATAGTTATCGAGAGCAACGATACGAAAGCATCGGCATTTACGGTCCGAATTACCGGCAAGGCGGTGATAACCGCCGATTCACCCGATTTGAAAGAACCGGTACCGGGCGGCAGCGGGACCATTGCCACCGGTTCCATTACGGACAGCGGGGCAGCACTTTCATGGACTTCGGCAACGGATGATTTTTCCGCCCAATCGGCACTGCAATACCGGGTCTATCAATCGGGGAGCGAAAACATCGGTACCTACGCGGACGCGCAGGCGAACGGTACACTCCTCAAAGATTGGACCGCTGATCTTACCAGTTTATCGGTTACCGGATTAAGCAGTTCAACCACCTACTATTTCAATGTTATGGCTCGGGATGCGGCCGAAAATGTCGCAGCCTATACACAAACATCGGCGACGACCACTTCCGCCGGTGATACAGCACCGCCGGTACCCGGCGGCAACGGCGCGATAACTGCCGGAACCGTAACCGACAACAGTATTGAAATTACATTCACTGCGGCTAATGACGATAGAACGGCACAGACGGACATCGAGTACAAAATTGTAAGCTCCTTTTCCGACAACATAAAAACGGTAGCCGAAGCGGAAACAAACGGAACGGTCCACCGGGATTGGGACACCTTAACGATAACGACACCGATAAGCATTACCATCAGCTCTTTGATCGGCGGGACGCAGTACTATTTCAACGTCCTGATCAGGGACGAGGCGGAAAACAACGCGGCATATACGGCAATGACGGCGACGACAACCGGCACCGCAATTCCTCCTATAATCAAGGTGCTTCAAAATACAACTGAAATAGCGAACGGGGCTACGTTCACCTTCCCCGAAACCGTCGACGGTGACGGAATTGATGAAGGCGATGATCTTGAAGCAATCAGCAGTGAAGTGCTCTTTACCATTGAAAACACCGGTGAGGCGGGAGACGGTGACCTCTCAATAACTTCGATCACCTTTTCTTCCGGCGATACGGACGACTTCGCGTTCGATACCGGTCACACCTCACCGGTTGATGAGGGAAGTTCCACCGCATTCGGCATCCTCTTCGATCCGCTGCCCCAGATCGACATAGACAGCAACTGGATAACCGATCGGTCCGTAACGATAACCATCGTACACAGCGACTCCAATTTCAGCCCCTACACCTTTACCATAAACGCGGACGCGAATGAACCGAGTATCATGGGATACGTAACCGACGGTTTGGGCAACCCAATCAAAGGTGCCGCGGTCAGACTCTATAACGCAGCCGGTTCTGTTGATAAATATTTTATCAGCAAGGACGAAGGCTACTATGCATTCTTCGATATACCTACCGGAGCCTACAATTTAGTCGCACGAAGAAACGGTTACACCATTTTCAGTCAAGAGGTGACGATACCATAAGGAGAAAAAGATGGATAAAAAAACAATAAACTATATCAATTTATGTATTTTTATCACAATTGCGGCACCATTTTTATTGTTTTTTGGCTGTAAAAATCCGCTGGATACCCCCGAAGATGTCACGGGGATAACGGGCGTAGTAACAATTGCCGGAATGGAAGACACGTCGGGGGTCTTAGTCACGGCTGAACCTGTCATCAGCGGTAAAACGGTGGCCGTTTATCGTAAACTGGGTCTCGAGGAGGAAACTGCCGACGCCGAAACAAAAAGCTTGAAAAGTTCGTATACCGCGTTCAGCGGATCGGACGGTACGTATACTCTGATCGATCTTCCGGAAGGCACCTATACCGTCTCCGCGCAAAAGGACAACACGTTAGGAGCGGTGGAGACCGATATCGTGGTCACGACAAAAGAGGTCACCCAGGTCGATATCGAGCTGACGGCGACCGGAAGTATTGAAGGGAATGTGACCTTGGAAGGGGCGACCGAAGACCCGCCTACACATTTTGGTACAATCGTATACATCGACGGCACAAGTTATATGGCGGTAACCGACGGTAACGGTGACTTTACGATGTCGGATGTTCCCGTCAGCACCTCACCCCACTATACTCTTGTTTTTTATCACGCGGGCTTTACATCCGACCAGTTTACGGGGGTCCAGGTAACGACCGGAACAACGACCGACATCAATGGTCAAGGCGACGCGTTCGAACTGTTCACAACTCCTTACGTCGTCTCTACGATACCGCGGGACGGAGCAACAGGCGTGGATATCAATAGCTCCGTATTCGTCTATTTTAGTGAAAATATGAGCGATGCAACTATAATGGAAGGTTCGAATAATTCTGAGAGTTTTTTAGTTTTTAAAGTATCAGGTGGAGATCCACTTACCGGCACCTATAGTAATATCGGATGGGAAGACGGTACTACCCACTCCTACTCTTTTACACCCACAGGCGGGTTCGAAGTGAATACCGAGTACGCGGTGATTCTCGAGGCAAATATTATGGACCCTTACGAACAACACCTTTCGAGTTTTTATCGCTTCGAGTTTACTACAACCGACGACACAACGCCTCCTGAAGTAGGAAACCTCGTGGCAAACGCGACCTTTGAGGAGGTCCTTTTAACTTGGGCAAAGGCGATCGATAACGTCACTGCTCAAAACCTTCTCGAGTATAATGTTTACTGTTCCGACACTTATACACGAGTAAACTCGATCGCGGCGATGGACACCTATACGTGGAATAAGATTTGGGCTGATTGGCAAGTAGACTTAACTCCACAAATGACTCATGATGCCGTAACCAGCGGAACTACCTATTGGTTTAACATTATGGTACGGGACGAAGCGGGAAACAAAAACCATTATGGTGCAGTGAATGTGTATATTCCCTATCCGCCGCATATAAGAGTTTATCAAAAAAGTACGCAAGCGCTTCCTTCCGAACTCGACAATCTCGCTCTGTTGGCCGACGACGCCGCCAGTCCGGATGTCGATTACGGTGAGGTTGCTGCCGGCGGTTCAGTAAAAGATTGGTTTTATTATATTGAAAATAACGGCGGTTATCGGCTCGAAATTGACTCTATCGATGTAGTGACACAACCTTCCGATGATGCATCTTGGTCCGTCTCCGAGCCGGAGTCCGATGCAATAGATCCCGGCACTACTCAAGAGTTTGTTATTAGATTCATGAGTAATCCCTATGGTGGGGGGGATTATACAACGGATGTCTCGATCAGTGTTAATGACCCGGATTATGGAGACGGTTCCTTCGATTTTACGATAAGGGCAACCGCAAGTTAGCGTGTCGGTTTGATTTTTGTCGGCGGGCATAAGGCAGCTCAGTTTTATGCCCGTTTTTTGTGTACGCGCTCAGGACTGTGTACTGCATGAATAATAACAACTATTTTGCTGCCTGGCAGAAGATTATTCCTATTAGTAACAACCGCTGCATTGTCAGCACGTTTCCGATACCTGTAGAAAAATCGGTTGTACTTGACAACAGTCTTATTCCATTGCTTCGTTCCTTACACGGAAGCGGTTCTTTTGACGCACATGTTGAGTCTATCCTTCGTAGAAACCCATATTTCGAGGTCAATACTGACCTGTTCAAGACACTTCGCACGTTTGTCGATCAAGGGATTCTCGTGCCGGAGAACGACCTTCTCACGGTAATAGAGGAAAACGAGAACAACTCTCTGCGGAAAAATCAAATAGAAGAGATGTGTTGGATAACCCATAACTATTTTCAATCACTCGGAAAGAGCATGCGAAGTTTTATCGATATTGAAAAAAAACTACACCGCGGGCTTTCTTTCTCCGTCTATACGGATACGGTGGATGATCACATTGAAAAGAGAGTAATCGATACATTACATGCATTCGTTGACGAGGAAAATATAAAATGCTCCTATTCGGGCCGGAAAGAAAAAACCACATTCCTAAAGAAATTGGGATCGCGTCTCGGTGAAAAAGAACCATTCCGAAAAATCCTTTCTTTCGCCATGTTCGGTTTACCCGAATGGAGTATAACCCCGGGTGCAAACAGAAATTGTTTGCTGCTTGCAACTGCAGGTAAAAACGTCATTTCTTCCGACGATGATATCTTTGCCTGCTATGCCAAACTCGGGAACACTCCGTGCGGTGACCTCTCGCTAACCTCCGACCCTGATCCTAGTGAAATAACATTTTACCCGGACATGGAAACGCTAACCTCCGCGGTTTCATTACATTCTACATCGCTCCTTGATGAGCACGTTCGTTTTTTAGGTCGAGAAGTTGATGAGTGCATCAACGAACGTTCGGTAAATCCTGATTCCATTTCTTTTGGGGCGATGAGTGCTAACTATATTCGATCATTGCTGGAAGGGACCGGAAAGGTGAGGGCCACATGCACGGGTGTTTGCGGAGATGCCGGATTGGGATCGCCGGGATACTATCTGTTTCACGACGGCAGCGAACGAGAACAGTTTGCAGCATCTTTGGAAACTTACCTTTGGTGTATTCAAAACAGGACCTTATTATACGGGATACCCGAATATTGCATCACTGAAAGTTATCTATTTCGCGGCGGTCACATATCGCTCTACAATACCGAGATGCTTCCTCCCTATCCACCCATCGGACGGGGAGAAGATTTGTTATTCGGACTTCTTTTAGCGAAGATTTTCCCGCCCGGCGCAATAGCACACCTTCCCCTTGCAATGATGCATGATCCTCCTGAGAAACGATTTTTTAAAAGAGAACAACTGCACCGGATAGGGGACCGGT
>CAZJBZ010000006.1:0-29049 GCA_964543975.1 uncultured Spirochaetales bacterium | reverse complement strand
AAAGCCCCGGGACATAAATTTCGTTTTAAGAATGATCTCTACAGTTTCGATGCTATCGCGATAGATCTTTGTTTAGGGTTGTATGACTGGGCAAAATTAAAATTCATGTGAAGCTTAACCATAGCGGATATATCTCGGAGTTTGTAACAGTTACGGAAGCAAAATGCCATGAAGTCAATGAATTGCCTCGCCTCAAATTAAAAACAGGCGATGTCATTGTCTTTGATCGTGGTTATACCGATTTTACTTAATTTGCAACGTATTGTACTGAAGGTATTTATTTCGTTACCCGACTGAAAAAGAATGCGGATTACCATGTGCTCGAACGTCGTGATGTCAGTAGATACGAACATATTAGTTCGGGCCACATTATTGAAATGAAAGGTTATTATACAAAGAAAAAGTGTCCAATTCGTCTTCGAAGGATCAGGATCAAAGATCCAATGCAATACTCTCACATATCTGGGTGGCCATGATTGCATACCTGCTGCTTGCGTATATGAAATTCATTTCACCATATAAATGGACAATCAATAGTCTGATGAAGATTTTACCAATGCTCTTATTTTCTCGACGGGACCTTTGGGAGTGGCTGAATTATCCGTTCGGCCACGCTCCATCGAAACCGATAAAATCGTTACAATTGCAGTTACTATGATTTATTTTGAACAGCTATGACATTATTAATAAATTTAACGATAAGATTTGTGTCAAGGGTGATTTTCTGCCGCGGGAGGCAGCAAGGATGGAGGAAGCTAAAATGGTAATTTTTTTAGGGTGCCTCATTTGATATTCCATTTAACCCGTACTATAATTTTATTGGTCCGGTGTATCACCATGATGGAGAGGATGGTTTTTTCATCGGTGCAGGAATTACGGGTGATTTATGAAAAGAACAATCGATACTATCTTAATCTGGGCCCCCCGAATTCTGGCAATCATGTTTGCCGGTTTTATCAGCCTCTTTGCGCTGGATGTTTTTAGTGAAGGTTATACCTTGGGGGAGAGCCTCCTCGGTTTCGCAATCCATATGGTGCCTACCGCACTTATCGTTTTCATCTTAATAGTATCATGGCGCCGGATGTGGATTGGTGCGGTTGCTTTTATCTGTTTGGGCATTTGGTATATCGCCATTACCGGCGGTTCGGAGGATTGGTTGGCGTATGTTATTATCCCCGGTCCCTGTTTTCTGCTTGCAGCGCTCTATTTCGTCAATTGGATCCGAAAATCAGGCCGTGAGTGATGTACAAGATCACGGTATATTCCCGCTCACCCTAACAGTTGATACAATCGCATCATCGAAGTAAACGGTTGCCGTACCTTTTTCAATTCCTCCATCGATGTAATCTGTATAATTTCCGATACCCCAGGTAGCCGTTTCACCAGGCGGTAATACCGTTCTTATATTTTCTTCTTCAAAAATAAGAATACCGTTTTGCCATACTTTTATCGTTCCTTCGTATTGTTTCGATTTTCCATACAACATTTCCAGATGGTGCCATTCGTTTGATGGAAGGCTGATCGGGTCTGTTTGGAGGACATATTCCTGCGTATGGCTTTCGGAATTATCATCAGGATAGTCTTTAATTACCAATCCCGCGTACATTGCGCCATTTTCATTATAAATATCGAGAACGACCACCGGTTGGCTTCCGGCATAGTTGTCTGATTTAAACTGAAAGACATTCCACCAACCGCCGTCGTTATTCGGATCATTTCGTGGATCCTTCGCGGGATCGTAGACTGCAGGAAAATAGATGAAAACACTGTAATACGCTTCATCCGGAAAATAGTCGCCATCCCGGTCCCACGATTTATCTGTCCACCGCATAAATCGGACCGCTTTCTTTTCTCCCGGCTCCACTGCATTTGTTATCGTTGCATAACAGCCATGTCTTCCTGAGTAGAAAATAGAATCAGATATGCCATAATCGGTATTTTCATCATCAGTAACAAAAATACCTCCGCCCGCGTAATAATCATCAGTACCGGCATCTTCCCATTTTACAAAACTCTCATCCTCATAGTCACAATACCAAAGAACAGAGGAACGCGTTGCTTGCGGTAGTTCATCCATAAATGTAGCTGTTTGATCAGCAATGGAATAATCGATGGAACAACCGAAGAGAAAGGCTGAAAGAAATCCGGGTCCAATTATTTTTATTAAATACCTCGCAATCATTATCACCATCCGATTGTAATAATTACAGATTCCGGGATTTTTCACTCGACAATTTTAAATATAGCGCTATTATTATTTGAATACAATTGAGCCTCATTCAAAATAGGGATATGCGGCAATTGCAAAAATCTCAATTAAGAAGTATGACAAGAATGAAACGGTCATTGATTGTGTTAGGTGCTTCAACGGAATGTCCTGAAATTGAATTAATATTCTGGTATGATATGATCGACGATCCGGAGGTGATCGGTCAGGAAGCATACTATTTCGGCCTGCTAAGGGCGAACTATGAGCCCAAACCGGTGTTTTATGTGGTAATGGAAATATAAAAAGTGATGCAGTTTGTCGTTTGGTTCAATATTATTACGTTTACCCTCATGTTTGCCGGAATCAGTTTTAATTTTATTTCATATAAACAAAAAAAGCTGCAATGGCAGCGGTTTTATATGTTGTATGAGGGCTGTTATGCTCTGTGGCTTCTGCTTTCAACGTACGGTTTTTTTAACGCTGTTTTTTTGGAGAATACACCACCCTATCTCGACCCCATTATGGCCATCTTCAGGGCGGTCCTTTCGGTAGGGATCGGATTCTTCGGCCCGGCTTTTCTCCTTTCTCTCTTTGGTAAGAAAAACCAACGGCAGGTGGTGTCGTTGGTTTTCGCCGCGGCAGTTGTTGTTATGGTTGTTCCTTCTTTTTTTCTGCTGTCGGGTGTCTATAATCTGGTCATTAATTACATCTATAACGGGGCGTTATTGTTTTTTACAATCTATTGTCTTCTGCAAGTTCGGCGGTTTTCTCGGGACCGTGTAGAACGAAATATGCTCCCTTTTTTGTATCTTTCCACAGTCAGTTACGGTATGATTATTGTCTACGGCACAATTCTGGTAATGGTGCACACCGGTTTTTCCGGAGTGTTAGGAGTTCTGGCTGTCGGTCTGTTTTGTATTTCCTGGGCGATACTGGATATTCTCCTCGGTGTCCGGGACCTTTCGGAGGGCAATGAGCGGGGCCTTCCTCTTGCCACACTGAAAGCTCAGTATGGTATTACGGAGAGAGAATCAGAAATAGTGGAGCTTCTACGGAAAGGATTCAGCAGCAAGGAGATCGCGGAAAAACTGTATATTTCTCTGCGTACCGTGGAAACGCATGTGTACAACATATACCGTAAATGTGAAGTGAAAAATAAAGTGGAATTGATCAATATGGTTCGATGATTCTCCCCGCCCCCGGTTGTTTCAGTCAACGGACTTTCTTTCTACGTAAAACTACGTAATTACTCCTGTCACGTAAAATCAGTATTTCTACGGATTTACATCAACAGCAAGGCGGATGCATAGTTATCGTATGAACGGATGTGACGCTTTTGGAGTTCTGCCTGCAAGCGTCTACAATGAGAATAGCGGAGGAACAGCATGAAAAACTTTGGTCTCTTTTTACCGCTCCTCGCCCTGGCCGGAATGGGCTGCGGCTCTACCGAGTCTCCGGATGTGATCGGGCACTGGGAAGGATCGATGGTTGTCCGAAACACGGAAACGATAATCGGATTGGATCTGGTAAAGGAAGAAGACTTTAAGGGTTGGTTCTCGATACCCGCTCAAGGATTGCTTTTTGTGCCTGTCACGGAGTTTCGATTGGATAATGAGACGATAAAATTCCAGGTTCCGATTGGGATGCAGACAATACGCTTCGAAGGTGCAGTCAATGGCGGAGAAATCGAAGGCACGTACCTCCTTCAAGGGAGTTCGGAAGCTTTCACGTTAGAACGGGAAAATACCGAACCGCGGCGGCCGAACGAAAGGAAAGAACCAAGCTATAGTGGAAAAACGCGTGAAATTTCTTTGGGCGTTGAAGCGGGAGCACTTTCCGGTACCCTGAGGACTCCCGAAAACTCAGCCGCCGATACGGTCGTCCTTTTCATTGCGGGCTCCGGCCCCACCGACAGAGACGGCAATTCGGCTTTGATGGGGGGGAAGAACAATAGTTTGAAGATGGTAAGCAGCATTTTAGCGGAAAACGGCTTTGCGTCACTTTCTTACGACAAGAGAATGATCGGTAAAAGTGCTTCAATCGACGTAAGTGAGGAAGAACTGGTCTTTGATGATTTTGTCTCTGATGCTGTGGGGTGGATACAAAAAGCTAAGGAAGAATTAGGGTTTACAAAAGTAATCCTCTTCGGTCACAGCGAAGGTGCCCTCATTGCGCTTCGGGCCGCTCAAAAAAGAGAAGTGGACGGTGTTGTTGCCGCTGCCGGTTCCGGGTTCCCGATGTATGTGACCCTCAAAGAACAGTTGAAAAGACAGGGGGGTTACGATATGGAACGGGTGAATCAGATTATTGTCGAACTTCGGGCCGGAAATAGTGTTACCGATATCGGACCGCAGCTACAGCCGCTGTTTCGTGAAAGTGTGCAGCCGTTTTTAATCTCACTTTTTCAGTACGATTCAAAAGAAGAAATCGCGCGGCTCGATGTCCCGATACTCATCATTCAGGGCGGAAAAGATATTCAGACGACCCCAAAAGACGCTCGACGATTGCAGGAGGGGAACCCGGATGCGAAACTGGTAGTCATCGATTCGATGAATCATGTGCTCAAAGATGTCACCGATACCTATGACAATCTGGCATCATATGCTGATCCGACAGTTCCTCTGTCTGAGGAGTTTCAACAAGAAGTGCTGTCGTTTTGTAAAGGAGTAGAATGATGGAAATGACGAGAGAAATGGTTTTAGCGGTCATACCTGTCGTGTTGCTGCACATCGGTCTTCTTATCGTAAGCCTCAAGGACCTCGTCTCAAGGGAGAAGTTCCGCGGATTGCCGAAAATCGGGTGGATTGTGGTAATAGTAGTCATCAATGTGTTCGGACCGATTCTCTACCTTGCTTTGGGGAGGGACCGTGACAATTCTTGAATGTCGAGAATTAACGAAGACCTACGATAAGGGTGAAACCCCCGCGGTCAAGAAGCTGACACTTTCCATTGACGAAGGGACTATTTTCGGATTCTTAGGACCAAACGGAGCGGGGAAGACCACTACCATTAAAATGATGACAGGCCTGATCCAAGCAAGTGAAGGGGAGGTATTTGTCGGGGGCAGTCCCGTTACTCTCAATCGTTTAGAATCAAAGAGCGAGCTTGGTTATCTCAGCCAGGAGCCTCGCTATTATCCCTGGATGACCGGAAGGGAACTGCTGACGTTTGTGGCCGGATTATACGGCATGGATCGGCCGGCAGCCGCGGCAAGAGCGGTTGAACTTTTACGTCTTTCAGGATTGGTGGAAGCGGCAGACAAAAAAATCGGCGCCTATTCGGGGGGGATGGTACAACGAATTGGAATAGCACAGGCGCTGGTAAACAATCCGAAAATTCTCTTTTTGGATGAACCGGTTTCGGACCTGGATCCGATCGGCAGAAAAGAAGTACTCGACTTTATCGCCGCCTTAAGGGGGAAAACAACCGTTTTTATGTCGACCCACATCTTAGCCGATGTCGAACGCGTCTGTGATCGTGTCGGCATCATCAACAGAGGGGAGATGATCGTTATAGAAGATACAAACACCTTAAAGAACAGTTACGCGCCCCCACATGTCGAGCTTCGGTTCGATACACAGGAGGACGGTCGGCGATTTCAAGAACTCCTTAAAAAAGAAAACCGATTTGAGCACGTTGTCGAAGACAACGGGAAATTCCTTATCCGGCCGGAGAACTTCACCCAATCGCGGAATGAATTGCTCAGGCTGATGGCCGATCATTCGCTCTCGCTTAACGGTTTGGAAGTAAAATCGGCATCTTTAGAGGAGGTGTTTGTAAAACTTATCGGAGAAAGTAAGACAGGGGGAAATGATGGTTGGAAATCCGACAATGATACTGCTTAAAAAAGAACTGATGGAACAGATGAGGACCTATAAAATCCTTATCGTCGGCGCCGTATTTCTTTTCTTTGGATTGATGTCGCCGTTAACGGCAAAGTTCATGCCCGATATTGTGGAGATGGTGGGGGTCGCGCGGAACATCTCGCTTCAACTGCCTGAACCGACGGTTAGTGACGCCCATGCCCAATATATAAAAAACATCTCACAATTATGTACTTTCATTCTCATCTTCATCTTTATGGGGAGCGTTGCGCAGGAGAAAGAGAAAAGATCGGTGGAATTTCTTCTCGTAAAACCGGTTAAAAGGACCACATTCATTGCCGCAAAATATGTGAGTCACGCAATCCTTGTTTGGTTTGGAATTACTGTTTCGTTTCTCATAGGCTCGCTTTATATAGCAATTTTATTCGGGAATTTCGATCTTGTTCCGTTTATCAAAGTTAATGCAATTCTGTTTCTCTATATTGTAGTGACCACTTCCGCTACCATCTGTTTCAGCACCATACTGAAAAGCCAGGTGGGTGCGGGAATCGCAGCTTTTGTAGCCTGGATAATTCTATCACTTGCATCCAATATCCAACATATTGGAAAGTATTTTCCGGGAAAATTAATCGAAGAGAGCTCGGCGGCCGGTGCTTCTATGACCCCCATGTGGCAGCCTTTCCTTGGGGCGATCTTTTTCATTGCGGTTTTTGTTGTGGCGGCAATTTTCAGCTTTCGAAGATGGGAAGCTTCCTGAAATATGAGATTCGGTTTCCCGCCTTTAACGGGGGTCATGAGCATGAGTAATGATGTGCGGGATTCCAGCTTACGCCCGGAAGGTGATATACTTTTTTAATGAAATTTATTCCGGGCATGCAGTTGTGTGAACGATTTTTCTTAGAAGCGGTAAAACCGCTCTTAGAGGCGACATTCCCCCAAATTCATTATTCGGCCGGTTTAATAGATTCCGGCTCGGAGGTGCTTGGCTTCGATACCGAGCGTTCTACGGACCACCATTGGGGCCCCCGGGTGCAGCTTTTTTTATCGCCGGAGGATTTCTCCTTGCGGCAGACCCTCGTTGATCATCTCAGCCGAAACCTTCCGGCTGAGTTTCTCGGTTTTTCCACCCACTTCGGTAATCCGGATGAAATCGGGGTGCAGTTATTGACTGAAGCGAAACAGGGGGAACCGATCAACCATCGCGTTGAAATCTCTACGGTGGAATCGTTTTTCAAAAGCTATCTTTCGATTGATCCGCACGCTCAGCTGTCTCCCGTCGACTGGTTTACGCTTTCAGAACAGAAGCTGAAGACCGTAAGAGAAGGTAAAATATTCCACGACCAGCTTGGCTTGGAAAATATCCGACGGAAACTGCATTACTATCCGAAGGATGTGTGGCTTGCTATGATGGCCGCCGAATGGATGAAGATAAGCCAGGAGGAGCACTTTATCGGCAGGACCGGCGAGGTAGGTGATGAAGCGGGTTCGAAGATCATTGCCGCTCGTTTAGTCAAATCGATCATGCGGCTCTGTTTTCTCATGGAGAAAGAGTACGCACCGTATAGTAAATGGTTCGGAACGGCTTTCTCCCGTCTGCGATGCGCCGGACCACTTTCACCCGTGTTAGAGAATGTCCTTTCCGCACAATCCTGGAGGGACCGGGAGAAGCATCTTTCTCGTGCCTATGAATTGGCTGCAGAGCTGCATAATGGTTTGGGAATAACGAAACCGTTGCCGGCAAGGGGTTCCCGTTTTTACAGCAGACCCTTTAAGGTTATACATGGAGGACTTTTCGCTGAGGAGTTGAAAAAACAGATTACCGGTCCTGAGGTCAAAACGATAGCGGCGGGCATTGGCTCGGTCAATCAACTGAGTGACAGCGTCGATCTTTTGGAAAACAATGAATTGTTGCGGCGCCTTGCCGTTTTGTATCATTGAGGGGCAGGAGAAGGGCTGTCTGTTTCAGACCATCCGACCGGCTCTACCGGGTTTCACAGAACCAGCACTATGAGTGCGAATCCGAAACATCAATACTACCACCTGAAGGTCGATTGGCTTACCAAGCAATGTAAAAACGGTTTAACAATAAAGCTGCTCTACATAGAGGGTGAGAAAAAAGCCGCCGGTTTTATCGAGTACGTGCCCGGAGAATACTGCTGGCGGGGTGTTGATGCAAAAGGGTACATGTTTATCCACTGCCTGTGGACTGAAAAGAAAAAAAACCGCAATAAAGGACTCGGTGCCCAATTGATTCAGGAGGCGGAAGCGGATGCCCGGTCTGCCGGCATGAACGGGGTGGCGGTGGTCACCAGTGACGGTTCGTTTATGACGGCGAAGGATATCTTTCTTAAAAACGGCTACTCGATTAAGGAAGAAGCGGGTAAGGAACAGCTTCTGGTGAAGACTTTTTCGGGGGAAAGTGCTGGAGTCGGCATGCGACCTACCATTAAAGCCGACCCTGAAGCCCTGAAAAAATATCAAGGTCTCCATCTTATCTATTCAAAGCAGTGCCCCTGGGTGGCACGCTTCGTGGACGAGGTAAAACCGGTGCTCGAGGAAGAGGGGCTGAAAGCGACGATTAAGGAACTTACGACCCCTGAAGAAGCCCAGAACGGACCAGGACTCTACGGAGTCTTCAATCTTATTCACAACGGCAAGATGCTCGTGGATCGGTACATTTCGGTTACCAGGTTTAAGAATATCCTTAAGCATCTTTCAAAATAAGGATATGCGGCAAGTGCCTCTATAGAAAAAAAATGTGGAAAAAGTCTGCATTCCTAAGGTATAATAAGGTTATGGAGTAACTGATGTTGGTAGAAATAAAGGATGTGCGCCAAATTCCGAATGAAGGTTTCAGGCGATGGTTTCGAGACAGAGAGTTCGATCTTATTGTCTGGTATGAAGATAATGCCGTTTCCGGATTTCAACTGTGTTACGACAAAACCGGGCTGGAGAGGGCTTTAACCTGGCATAAGGAAGATGGATATTCTCATAATAAAATAGACGATGGAGAAAACCCTTTTTCCAATAAAATGGCTCCAATCTTAGTTGCCGATGGTGTCTTCAAAAAGGCGGAGGTGGCGAAATCATTTAAACAACACGCGGCACAGATCGAAGAAGATTTGGTCGAGTCAATATATACAAGGATAATGGATTATTCGTGATTACTCTCTCTCCGCAATATCGCGATAAAAATCCCGCATAACAAAAAAGGCGAGTTTTTTCTTCTTTTTATCCGCTGAAAGCAGACCCTTCCTATTGTATCCTTTTTGGAACCGATTGGTCCGTTTCGGGCTTCTGAAATCATAGAGAATCCATGGGGTGGTACCGGCGATATAGGGGATTTCTCTAAACGTTTCCACCTGTTTTTGATAGACGAATTTTTGATTTTCCTCAGTGAATAAATCCTCCGCACTTCCATGATGTTCGGCGACTGCTCCCGCGCCGAACTCGGTAATGATTACAGGTTTGTCGGGTTTACTGTTTTTAAACAGATCGGGCAGCATGGAAAAATCTCTTGTGTACCATCCGATATACTCATTAATGCCGATGATATCGAGGTGGTCGGCCAGCCTGTCGGCGATCCTGTTTCGCTCATGATCTATAAGACATGCCGCTGAAACAGGCCGAGTCCCGTCCTCTGCCCGGGCTTTATCCGCGAGCTGCTTCATAAAGTTAAGCCGGGCATCGGTATCGGGGTTTTCGTTTCCGACAGACCAGATGATGACGGATGCTCGGTTACGGTCCCGCCGAATCAATTCGGTCAGTTGGTTCCGTGCGTCACTCAGTGTCTTCTCGTTATCGAACGCAATGGCCCAGTAGACCGGAATTTCCTCCCACAACATAATGCCCATTTCGTCCGCGATAATGGAAACCAGTTCGCTATGAGGGTAGTGGGCAAGACGAATGAAATTGCAGTTCATCTCTTTTGCAGCGGTCAACGTTTCTCGTATCTCTTTTTCCGTAAGCGCCCTCCCGTTTTGTATGCTGTCCTCGTGAGTACAGACACCCCGCAGGAAGGTAGGGAAACCGTTAATTTCAACACGGTTGCCATTTATTCTTACCTGGCGAAAACCGATCCGGTCATGCAGCGTGTCGTCACCATAGAAGAGAGAGACATCATAGAGGCGGGGGGTTTTCGGACTCCACAATTCCGGTTGTGCGTCTATGATTGTTTTTCCGCTCCCTTTTTCGGGGATTATGTTCTCTTCGATATTCAGTTCAGGTATCGTCAGTGTCAGGGGAGTGACGGCATTGCGGTTTGCCGTACCTGGTCCGGAGCTCGCTGATTCGCCTCCTAATTGATATGAAAACGCGATTTTAGAAAAAGTATCGTCAGGGACCAGGCTGAGAGCA
This sequence comes from uncultured Spirochaetales bacterium, assembly GCA_964543975.1. Classification (GTDB taxonomy): domain Bacteria; phylum Spirochaetota; class Spirochaetia; order SPDA01; family CAZJBZ01; genus CAZJBZ01. The sequence goes on along the minus strand of CAZJBZ010000006.1, from coordinate 18,660 downwards.
AAGTCTTTGATGTACACGGAAGGGAGACGGATCAACTCGATGTCCCGGAATATCCCTCCGTAATTGAACCAATCGGTATTGCTCATTGGAACACGGTCCTTGGACCGAACGGCTTCAACGACAACGACGATTCTGTTCATTTCTTTCAAGGCTTCCGTAATATCGAGGAAAAAAGGGGTTGATCCGCCGTCGTGAAAACCGATATAGGTCCCGTTTAAAATAACGAAGCAGCGGTAATGGACAGCTCCGAAACGAAGTTTGACAAAACGTTCTCCGTGATTCAGGTAACGAAATGTTCGTGTGAACACCACGCTCGATTCATTATAGAATAGCTTCTCGTCTTGTGTGTTCCAAACGGCAGGCAGCTGCATCGTCGGCCAATGCTCAAAATCGAAATCCCACGGAATCGATCGACCGTCTTTGTCCTTTTCCTGCCAGTTGTACCAGCCGGCGCGCAGCCCCGTATCGTATGGGTCCGGATTGTAGTTCCAGATGCCGGAGAGTGATTCTGTCTCCCTTCCGGCAGTTGAAATCATAGAGTCGGCATCGGCCGACTTGTCCAGATAAGGTTCTTTATACGCTTCATTATGGATTTTTGAAAGAAATATCCCCGATTCTGTTCCCATTTTGTTCTCCTTGATTGTATTGATAATAGTTTTCCCCCTCACGATTAGTCAAGCCGAGGCTGTCCGGAACGGCCGGTAGACGGTCGGATTTTCTTTTCTTTGTTAAGATTATATATAAAATATAAGGATTACTTGACTTCCCATTCACGTTTATCTATTCTTTTTGCTAAGAAAGAGAGCTCTTTTCAACACGGTTATAATGGTGATTTTTACAATTATCTGAAGAGAGAATGACATTTTTCTTGGCTCTATTGGAAGGTGTGTGATGAAAATAAACCTGCTTTTTCCCGTTTTCATCTTCATAGTTGTCTTGTCTCTGACTGGTTGTACGAGCAGAGCTCATGTTCGTCCGGCGCAATTGGAAAAGGAATCATCGGCAATGGATGACGCGTGGGAGTTTCAGGAGATTGATTCGGTTGAAATTGAATCAACAAATACGGCAGTCACAATTACCGGTATTGATGAAGAATCCGTAAAGGTACAGGGCAACCCCGCTGAACTGAAGATAAAAGGCACTCGATTGGTCTTGGCTGTTAGAAATGAACAGAGTTTGTCACTTGCCGTTCCCTATGGAACTGAAGTAAGACTGGAAGCAACTAATAGGAAGGTTGTCTTTCTTGAAACCCGCGGTATCATCCGTGCGGATTTGGACAACGCGGAAGTTCTTATTTACGAACCGGGAGAGAGCGTAAAGATTGAAAACACAAACGGTAGAATTACTCTTGTTAGTCAATCCGGCACCGTCGATTTTTTTGATCTGAAAACGACAAATGCTCCTATCAATATCGGCATTGCCCCACTCAATGCACGATTATGGATGGAAACCGACAACGGACGTTTTCAGATAACAAACCTTCCTTTTTCCGTTAGAAGGCGGGAGAAAAATGAGTTAGAGGGGTTTTTTGGAAACGGGTCGGGGGGTGACATCCGGCTTCAAACGACAAACAACGGCATTTTTATTCAGCCGGCGAAGGAGTTGATCCGGAGTGCGAAAAGAAACATCCAACCGATTCTTCCTATACCGATAATCAAGAAACAATTGGAAGGAACGTTCCAATCTGTGGAACGTCATATAAGGGGGGCCTTGTGGGAATTGGGCTTAGCTTCAAGTGACTATGACCACTTTAGATCCGAAGCACAGCCAGCGGAACAGGCGAGTATCGTCGAAGCGGAACAGCAGGAGGAAAAGAGCGGGCCCGGGGTAGAAACCGATGGCGAAGGTGCGGAAAAAGAACGGATCGGTGATGAAGAGATTGTTGAACAACCTGCTGAACCTCTTAGAGTAGTTGTTTTCCCTTTCCGTGAAATAAACCGGAATGCAAAGGGAAGCGGTTTGGGCGAAGCTCTTTCCGAAATGCTTATCACTTCTATCGCGAACCAGAAATATTTAACCGTCATTGAGCGGAGTCAGATCGACAAAGTAATCGAAGAACATTCGTTTCAACTTTCCGGTGTTACCGATGAGGAGGAATCGGTAAAAATAGGGAATATTCTTAATGCCGAAATTCTTATCCTCGGCAGTGTCAGTCGTTTCGGCGAAAGGATTGAATTGGATGTACGGGTCATAAACGGCGAAACAGGAGAAATCCTCCTGACTCGATACGGCAGCAGTAACGAGGACAGTTTGCGTGAAATGGTCAATGAGCTGGGAACGGAAATCAGTGAGGCCGGTAATGATACCGTTATTCGTCGGCGTCCAGTGGATGGATGATAATATAATCGTTCTGTTTCATCCCCGCGTGACAACTAATGCAGCCGTCAGGCGTTCCCTCGGCCTGTACCACTCCTTTCGATGAATACTTGGCCCAAAACCAATCGCCGTGCTCGGGATTGTACCCGTCTACCTTTGCCATAAGGGTATACGCTGCCAAGGTTTCATCCGCGGTATAATTTTCCTTCACAATAATTGTGCCAAACGGTGCCGTTCTCTCCTCTATCGGGAGGGCGTCGCTTAAAGTGTTATTTATATATACTTTATGAAGAACCCCATGAGGTGCCTGTCCAGGAAGCAGCCCTTTGTGGTTCGGATAAAAATCGTAATTGGTGTAATCCGTCTCTTCTGTAATTCTTTTCCAAAGGCTTTCACCTGAGATGTTTTCTTTGGTAAGAGGTCCATAGTCGACCTCTTCTTTTTTGTCGCAAGAAAAGAGTAATACTAAACAAAACAGCAGAATAAAGGCGGTAATCTTATTCATTCTTGCTTTTCCTCCTTTGGTAAGGTTATTGTAAACCTGGTCCCCTCATTTTTTTTTGTATAAACCGAAATGTGCCCGCCAAGTTTCCGTATTTCATCATGGACCGCATCCGGACCAGCTCCTCGACCGGACAGTTCACTCACATCGTTTTTGGTGGAAAAATCGGGTTTGAAGAGAAATGGTAGACCGTATGCCCGTACCGGCCGGCGGTGCAATCGACTATAACAGACCATACCGCACGGCTGCGCAATCGGCGATGGAAAGGATAAGCTGCTCGTAACTCCATCCGTGGGCGTATGCCTCGATGCAGAGATCGCTGTATTTCGGATTGAGACCCGGAAGTGGATTTATTTCCAAGATAGAGGGGCGGACGCCGAACGATTCCCCGGCTGGTCGGACGCCAAGAGGTGCCTTACCCGGTCGGACCGCTTCAACCCGGTCCTTTTCTATTCGGAAATCGATTCTTGCTACATCATGGCAGCCGGTTACCTGAAAAACCGCGGAGGCGTATCGGAAGAGAAGTTCTTCCAGTTCCGGTTCAATCTGTGCGGGACAGGTGTAGTAGAAGGTATCGACTAGATCTGTTTTTACCTTGTTGGTGTAGAGGCCGGCCTCCTCAGCATCATACTTCTCGGTATTTATCTCCATCGACGGGAAGATGATCAACTCGTCAGGAAGCACAGTGGGTGCGGTACGATCGTTTAGCCGTCGGGCCGCGGTCGGCTTCAAGTTCCCGACAATACCAACCGTCAACTCACGACCTTCGATAAACCGCTCACACAGGATCGGCTGATTGTAGAGACGGAGCATATCTGCAAGCCGGTCTCGCAGTTCATCGACCGATCGGACGATACTTTTCGCACTCACACCCATACCGGTCCCCTCCTTGCTTGGTTTTACAAAGAGGGGAAATCTCAATCGTTCTCCGTCGATCAGATCGTCGTTTATCTCTTCATCCGCCCTTCCGAACACCTGGAACTCCGGTGTCGGCAGTGCGTGGTAGTGGAGGAGCCGTTTGGTCATCGGTTTGTCCAGGGCCAAAGCCAAGGTCAGAACGTGACTGCCTGTGTAAGGGACTCTCATCATCTCCAAGAGGGCCGGAATATGGGCTTCACGGCTGTCACCGAAATGTCCTTCGGCAATGTTGAAGCAGAGTTCAGGTTGAAAACGCTCCAGCCGATCGATCAGATTGTGAGGTGCGGCGATCGAAGCCTCCATAAACTCCGCTTGATGGCCGCCCGAAGCGAGAGCATCGAGAATATCGTGGATTGTTTTCGGGCTGTCCAGATCATCCCATTTATCGTCGCCGCCTATGCAGCTTGACGGTGCATTTTCCTTCAGATTCGCGAGAAGCGCTATTTTCATTCAGGTTCCTATCGGACCTTTGAAGATGTTAAGGTCCCTCCGGTATCCGGGTAGCAATACATCCTTCCTTCATAATTTGAGAGAAGAAGATTTTCTCCGTCTCTGCCCATGATATGGTCCGAAATGAGTGGTATCTTCCCGCCGCCGCCGGGTGCGTCAACGACGAATTGTGGGACGGCGTATCCTGTCGTGTGCCCGCGTAATGCATCGATCAGTTCCAGTCCTTTCTGCACCGTTGTCCGAAAGTGACCCGCACCGGCCACAGGGTCGCATTGATAGAGGTAGTACGGTCGCACTCTCATTTTGAGAAGACCGTGAAACAGTTTCTTGAGTGTGTCCTCATCGTCATTGATCCCTTTCAATAAGACCGTTTGGCTTCCGAGAGGAATTCCCGCATCCGCGAGTTTTCTGCACGCCTCCTCCGATTGGGGCGTAAGTTCATCCGGGTGGGTATAGTGGAGGCTTAGATAGAGCGGGTGAAACTTCTTCAGCATGGAGGTTAGTTTGGCCGTTATCCTCATGGGCAGGACCGCCGGGACCTTGGTCCCGATTCTGACGATCTCCACATGGGGAATCGATCGGACCGCGGTAAGGAGACGGGATAGTTCACTGTCCGGCAGGGTCAGCGGGTCGCCGCCCGAAATAAGGACGTCGCGTATTGCCGGAGTAGTCCGAATATAGTCGAGTGCCGCTTCCCACTGTTTATGCCTCACGGAGCGTGACAGCTCCTTTTTCCCTACGATTCGGGATCGGGTACAGTATCGGCAATAGGTGGAGCAGAAATCGGTGGCAAGAAACAGAACACGGTCCGGGTACCGGTGTACCAGGCATTCGGTGACCGCCTGCGAATGTTCCCCCAGTGGATCGTCTCTATCGGATATATCCCGTTCCAATTCCTTCAGTGTCGGAATTACCGTTTTTCGAAGGGCCGAATCACGGCCTGCAGTCGTTATAACGCCCAGATAGTAGGGGGTAATGCTGAAAGCGATCGATTTATTGTCGGAGTTAATTGCCTTGTTTTCACTCTCTGTAAGCTCAAGATATCGGGACAATTCTTTCGCCGTTCTGATTCTGTGGGTCGTTTGCCAATGCCAGTCATTCCACACGGAACTTTCAACTCTCCGATAGCAAGCAGGATGATGATGCTTGCTTTTGTCCGGTGCCGTGGAGAAAAAACCCGGTTCCCGCAATGTTCGGGTCCGATCGGTTTTTACATCGAATTGAGTTTGAAGGGCGTAGATGTTTCTGAGGGATGTTGGGGAATACCCCGGAGGCTGTTCTTCCTCCGAGTCGCTGGAGACTTCACCCGGAGGTTCCTCCTCCTGGTCTTGAACGTAGAGGTTCTTATACATCTTTACTTCTTCCCTATAACAACATGTGGTTTTTCATTAACAGCGTAACTATAGTATAACTGGAAAAAACAACAATATGTTTGTTGCAAGAAAGCGAATCAACCCGCAAAATATTATTAATATAACTATACAGACGTTAAGCTTTTAAATTTCGATACCGAGGGAAAGACGGATGAGAAAAACCGATGGCCCATCCTCTTCAAGGCAAGCGTGGGCCTCCTTCGGCTCGTTTCTTAGTGACCGCCGGTAAGGATGCCGGTGGCCGCAAGAATCAGCACGACCAACTCCATGAAAACAAACAACGCGTAGAGAAGGTCCCGGTTTTTAAGAAACAGCACAAGTGTGGGGAGTAAACAGATGATGGTGCCCAAGGCGAGGAAGATTAGTGAAGAGAACGTTACGATGTCTCCATTGCCGATATGGTATAGCCATGACCAGCCGGTAGGGAGGTTGTTCGCTTCGATGTATTCCTCCGCTTCCATATGCCACATTTCCGTTACCCTTTCCGGTTCGACTAAAGGGGGAAGAATTCCGAAAACATAGAGACCAAAACCGACAACAAGGAAGATGAGTCCGATGAAGGCCACCCGGTGGAGGATGGCTGCGTATTTCAACTGCACTTCCGAAACGTTCGATTGTGAATCGTGCTTTCCGGAGGAGGGTTGTTTTGAAGGATTTACCATAACCCGACTCCTGTTGACAGCGATCGCAGTCCCGCTGCAAGAAGAAAAGTAATTACCACCCACCGGACGAATTTCGGTTTTGCCCTCGAGAGGAGGCGTGCTCCGATTCTTGTGCCCAGCATGGTCCCAAGAACCGAAGGGGCTACGATCATTGGAATAATCGCCCCGTGTATGAGGTATACCCATGCGGCAGCGGGACTGTTTATGGAAATGATAAAGATGCTTGTTCCCACTGAAATCTTCAGCGGTGCTCCCAAAACAAGATTGAGGACGGGTACGTTTGCCCAACCTGCGCCGAGTCCGAACATTCCCCCGAGAAATCCGATTATAACAAAAAGGAGCAGACCAATCGGTGTACGATGGATTTTCCAAGGGATATCTTTATCGAGAGAATCTTCGTAGTAGATGCCGTAAATACCCAATGCTTCCGATAATCGATCTGATTTCCGCACATCGGGAAAGGTAGACCGTTTGGCACTCAACATCAGGACGACGATCAAAACGATCGCGATTCCCAGGGCTGTTTGTACTATGGTAGTTGGCAAAGCCAATCCGACAACGGCGCCGAAAATCGAACAGGCGGAACCGATTAAGGCGAGCGGAATTGCCATGCGGAGGCTGGCGAGGCCCTTCTTCATAAGGCCGGGACTCGCTGAGAGTGCCCCGGTCAGGGCTACCATTAAACCGGCTCCTCGGATAAAGTCGAGATGGAAGGGAAAGATAGCACTGACGATCGGTACGAATAATACCCCGCCTCCGACACCCGCGATAATCGCAAGGATCCCCAAAAAAAAGGTGAATACAAAGAGGATGATCGTCCAGCTCCACCAAGGAAGACGCTGGGAAAGCGGCTGAGTCGAGGCAGCTTTCGTAGAGATCTGCTGTGAGATGACTTCCCCTTGCGCGGAGGAGTGGGTAGAAGCGGTGTTGTCCGCATGGAGCGATAGAGGAATAAAAACAAAAAAGATGATAAGTATGATGCAAAAACGCCTCATGATTTCCGGTATAGTACGGAATTATCACCGGCGTGTAAAGACGGCAACAGGACCGGAGAGAGGGCAGGATACCCCACTTTCCATTCGGGCCGTTTATTCTTTTACCCGGACCGCCTTTTCTATTTCCAGGCCGGTGGCGTAATCGAGCTGACGCTCCTCTCCGGGTTCGTTTTCCTTCTGCCGGGTCATGTTGGTGTAACGCCAGGTTGCCGGCCGGGCATCCGTCCGCCAGGGTCGGCGTTCCCAATAGTATCCCCTGAACGGGTCACGGGTTTCATTCATCCAGGCGAGGATATCGTTATGGAGCCGATTACGGATTTCTTCGTGGTCGACGGAATCGATAAGGTTTTCCATCTCCGCCGGGTCCCGTTCCATATCATACAGCTCATCGGAAGAAAGGAGGTTGATCGTCAATTTATACCGTCCGTCGAATACAGAGCGCAGCGGTTGGAATCCGCCGAACCCGTCATGGTCAATTTCATACCGGGTGTATTCCAGGAAAATTTTGTCACGATGTCGGGTTGTCGGGTCCTTGAAAAGTGGCAGCATCGATTTCCCTTCCGACATTGCCGGGGCCGGCAGGCCAAGGAAATCCAGCATGGTAGGGGTACAATCGATTTGACTGACAGGACCATCGTAGACGGTGCCGGAGGGGACCGTGCCGGGCTTGCGCACGATAAAAGGGACCCGTGTTATCTCATCGTAGGCCGCCGGACCTTTACCGTTAAGAGAGTGGGAGTGGAGAAAATCCCCATGGTCTGAAGTGTAGATAACTAAAGCATTCGGCATCAAACGGTCGATCGTCTGTAGTACTCGACCGATCTCCGCGTCCACAAAGCTGTTGCATCCGAAGAAGAACTTGTGTTGGATAGAGAGGGACTCTTTATCTTCTTGTAGCGTTTCGCCGGCCCATGCTCTTTGATGGGCCGGTTTGTTGCCGAGCTCATCATGGATGTTTGCGCTTTTGGGGAACTCGTAGTCTTCATACATCTTCCAATAGTCGTCGGGACAGAGGGAGGGATGGTGCGGTTCGTCGTAAGAGACACAGAGGAGAAAATCGTCATTCTGGTACTGTTCGAGAAAGTGGACCGCCCGGTTGGAACATCGATGGGCGAAGGTGAACTCCGCCGGAATATCTTCCTGCTCCATCGTTTCCGGTTTTCGAGATTTCAACCGCTCCTCCGGGGTCAATTCGTCCAGATAGTTTTTCATATCGTACCAATAGTCGGGGTCCCATCCGGCGGGGCAGGTGCCTAGTCCGAAGTAGTCGCCGCCGTCCAAATGCCATTTGCCGATGTACCCCGTGTGGATTCCGTTTTCTCGCACTCTTTCTCCAACTGTTTTTACGTTTGCACCGAGCGGCATGCTGTTGGCCCAGCTCCCGTTGGAGTGGGGATAGGTCCCGGTGAAGATCGCCGAGCGGGCAGGTCCGCATACGGGCTGGCAGGTGTAGGCATGAGAGAACCGAATTCCTTCGGCGGCAAGCCGGTCGAGATTGGGGGTTTTCATGTCGCCGTTGCCGTAGCAGCCGACCATGTCCCATCGCTGGGTATCGGTCATGATGAATACAATCTGTCGTTTTTCCATGAATCCCATTGTGCCGGGGGCAGCCGCAGGCGTCAAGTGATTGAGCGATTGCTCACTGTTTTTTGACCGGTTGTCTGGGTCCATTTCTCGAAGGGAGGCTCAGGGCACGATAAAAAGCATGAGAAAAGCCAACCCAAAGAAAAGAAGAGCGGTCCCCAGTTTGACGGCACCCAGCCGGTTATTGAAGAAAGAGATAAACTTTTCAGACCCAACGCCGACGTAGGTCAATGAGAAAACAACCAGCAGCGGAACAATGAATCCGACATTATAGAGGACCAAATAGAGATAGCTGGTCAGCGTCCGCTCTACCCGAACCAGGTAGGCAATTGTCGGAAGGTAGATTTGGCCCGTGCATGCCAGTTCGAAAATTGAAATGAGAAATCCCAATCCCAACGATGTCGATATCAGAGCCAGAGACCGTTTGCGCTCTCGTATGGAATCGTGAATACGTTTTTTTAATGCTTTGGGCAGTTGGAGGGTCATTTTTTCGGCTTTTCCTTTTTTAACAAGGGCGAAATCGTAAAGGCTCAACACGCCCAAAACAACCACAAGAGTCAAGAGCGAATAGTGGATTATTGTGGAAATAAGGGGAAAACTCTCTACTTTTCGGAGCGCGCTGAAAATACCGATACCCAATAGAAAATAGGTCATAAAAACCGCCGCCGTAAAAAAAACGCCGATAACAAAAATTTCCTTCCTGGTTTTGCCGATGACTGCCAACGATGAAAGAAGGAAGAGCAGTGTTGTAAAGGCACATGGATTGATGCCGTCTCCCAATCCGGCGACAAGGATCGGGATTATTTTCAAGGAGGCCCGTACATCCTGTGCAGAGGAAGGGTCGGATTCGGAGTCCTTCCGGGACAGTCCCGGGTCCTTCTCGATTCTTGCCGCAATATCATCGAAGCCGGAGACAAACCTTTGTTCTATTTCTTTCTCCCCCGCGTAGAGGGCTTCGATTTCCGGCAGGTAAATGATCGGCACTTCGATTTTTGAAAGAGAAAAATCGTCCAACCGATCCATCAGCTCATCATACACCTCCGTATCATAGATATCTTTTTCGATTATCCTAAAAGTTACATCGTGCTTTTTCTCGATCGCCGGAACGGTCTCATTGAGAAAACGAATGCACTGCTTACATCCCGGAGAATAGTAATAAAAAAAAGTAAACCTCCGACCCTTACTTTTTTCGGCGGCGGCCGCCCCGTGGTCCGAAGCTGCTCCCTGCTGCCCGTTCTCCGCGTTTTCGGCCCGCGAGGGTTGTGGTCCCGCCGTACGAATGGTCCCTGTTACCGGGAAAAACGCCTTCCGGAGAGAGGGGCTGCTTGTTCGCACTATGTAGTGTTTTTGGATTTCACCGGAATAGTCGGTTGTGTCGAATAGTAATTCGAAGGAGACGGTTTGCCCCGGTTCTATCGTCGCCGCAGCCGGTGTTACCGTGAGGCAGTCACAGGTGCTGATAATATCGATTGTAACCGTTGTGTCATCACCATTTTGAATAGAAAGTTTATTCCGAATGATTTCACCTCGATCAACGGAGCCGAAGTCCCAGCCGTCGGAGGAAAAGAGGATATCGCCGAATCCGGTGGCGGGGACCAGGATCATCATGAGAGTGGTTAGAAGTACAATCAATCTTCGAGAACAGTACCGGTGTTTCATAAATCCTCCTTGATCGCTGTCTCCTCCAGGAGATTATCAACGCGAAACATCATACCATACCCCACCTTTCCGTGCCATAAAAAAACTATGTTTTTAAGTTCTGGGCACCACGGATTAACTTTTCCGTTGAGATTTATTTGTTTTCATAGTATTTTTATGTTAAAGGGCAATCCATGATGATGCGCCGAAGTAGAAACGCTTGAGACCCAAACAGACCCTTACGCAAAACGAGAACGGAAGATGGGTGTTTTGCGTATGTAGCATAATCCCATTGTGAAAGGAGTTTAGAGCATGTCGCTGCTACTTGGAATAGTGCTTTTTGGTTTTTGGGTATGGATGATTGTCGATTGTGCGAATAATCATCCGACCACAAACAACCAGAGGACAATTTGGATTGTCGTCATCATTTTTACTTTTGTCATCGGTGCCGCGATCTACTTTTTTACTCAGAAAATGCCGCGCGATCGAGCGATGGAAGAGTGACCGCTAACATGTGACCGACACGGCACCTCTTTCCGGACGCCGCTGTGGCACCCTTATTCGGGATGTACGTTAAGCCGGCTTGCTCGCTTCCTGCAATTCCTCAATCCGCTTCTCAATTTCTTTCAATTTTCCATGCAGATTATCAATCGATCTTTCAAGTTTTCTCCTTTCCGCCAGGAGTTTTTCCAACGGCTCGTCGTTTTCAGGGGCGGACTGTTTGTTCTGCTTCAGATTGATTTTAACCATATCCGGGGTTTGTCCCGACTGCAGCGCCTGCTGTGCTTGGATCCGTTCCGTAACATCCCCTATGCCCGCAATTGTTCGCATGTTTTCATACCCTAACGAAGGGTCGATATCGAGAGAGTGTATCTTCATGAGAGAGGTCGCTGTTGACTTATTCATCCTGACGATACGCTCTATATAATCTTCAAAGCGCGCCCCGTGTTTTTCACACAATTGCTGGGCTTGAATAAAGAGGGCCCCCAGCTCCTTCATCAGCTGACCGTTAACCGAAACAAACTCTTCCCGTATTTTTACGGTAAGAGCGGTGAACTCCGGCTCAGTTTCGAAGATGTTAGTATAGATAGTGAGTCTTTCGGCTTTTACAAGCAAATTGTGGAGAATGCTTCGAAACGCCGTGGTGTGTGCCTTGGAAGAAATGGGGACCGATGAACGGCAGAAATGGACGTGGTGCGCGAACTCATGCACAGCGGTGTACATAAGTTGGTTGTCATTGGTAAAGTTTTTATTGTGAATGATAATCTCTTGTTTATCGGGATGATACACCCCGTTGGCTCTCTTGCTCTCTTTACCCGAGAAGATGACGGTGAACGCGTCGATCTCCGGTTCCAGTTGTTTCAATGTGGCCTTTACCTGATCTTGATTCATGTAAACCTCAATAAACGATGATGCGCTCGATATACTGTGCCTGTTTCAAGAAACCATTCATTCTCTGTTTTTTCTATAGTACACTCAATTCGCATGTTGATACACCTCTTCGATCTCTTCAGGTGAAAACTCGCAGGTGGAATTACAGTTATGGCATATGCCTCTTTATTGGTTGGTTAAATCCGGTTTTATCTCTGCGTCTACGGGGCAGACCATTTTATTGAGAAAGAGGAAGCCGAACGCCGAAAGGATACCGACACCGATAAAGACCGGTATGTATCCCGTCACTTTAATAAGGCTTCCTAAGATGATGGGAAAGATGACGATAGAGAGGTTGAGGGTCCCGATAATGGCTGAATAGAGTACCCGATTTTGTTCCGTTGAGAGTTCCACAATAACCGCGTCCTGGCTGACCATCCGGGCGCTCAAAGTGGCCCCTGTAAAAACAAAAAGCGCTAAGTAGAACGGAAGGGGAAGGAGAAACCCAACCGCTAAAGCGAGGAAGGGAAGGATAACGGATAAGGCGGTCCAGATTCTGAGCACTATTTTAAAACCGCCTCGGCCGACGAGTTTCGGCCAAAGGAGACTTGACAGGACCATTCCCACAATTTGAATAAAAAGCAGGTTACCGGCCAATGCGGGATCGAGGTAGTACTGCTGTTTCGCAAAGGCCACGTAAAAGGGGGTCAAAGCAACATGAAAACCGATGAAATTAACAAACCATAGATAGGAGCGAATGGTGGGGTCGGTTTTGAGGATGTGAGGGACCATCCGTAAGGTTTGGTAGTAGCTTCTACGTTCGCTGTTTTGGGCCGGTTTTTCGCGGATGAACCAGAACCCTCCCGACGCTATCAACAGGACGGCGGAAGCTGCTGCGAACAACGTCAAATAACTCATTGGAAATCCGAAGGAGTTGAGAATTTGCCGTGCGATGAACGCCGAAATGAGGATACCGATACTGGAGATGAATTGCTTGCGGGTAAAAAAAAGTTTTCTGGTTTCGGAAGAAAAACTCTTCCCCACCAGATCGATATACGAAATACCCGCGAAGGCGCCGCTTATCGTGAACAGCAGCAGTTCAATATAGATAAGAAGCAGGAGTGTCCCGGTTGAAAGGAGTTTGATCTGCCACAAGGTGACCGCTATCAATGCCAGTGACACGATCCGGAGGTGGATTCCGGTCAGAAGGTACGGTTTCTTCTTCCCTTTACTCTGCAGGAAACCGGCGAAGTTGAGTTTTGCCAACAGCGGCACTCCGATCATGATTGCGGAGACGATGCCGATATGGATTTCGCTTCCGCCCACATGCAGAATCATTGCCGGAATGACGGAGTTTACCTCTGTAAAGGTAGCGGTAATCGAAAGAAAAATCGCGTGCCAAAAGAAAGCCGTATAGTTGCGGCGTTCATTGGGACCGATATTCAAAGGGCGGCCTGTCATAGTGTTTCCGATAGTAGCAGCTGCCGGCTAATAGCCGAGTTCTTCTCCGATCAAGACGACGGTCATTCTATTATCGATATGGGATCGGCGGGTGATGACGGTCTGACTGCAGATACAGTGGGGAGACTGACATTCGGAACAGACTCCGGTTTTCGCGCACGGTGTGTCGCAACCGAGTCGCAGGCAGTTTATCGGTGAGGCGTAGTTCTTTACCCGCTTCAGTGCCGCTTCTTCATCGATTACAACTTTGTTCATACCCACGACGACAACGACATTATCGGGACCGTAGATGAAGGGTGCCAAACGAGTGCCTCGCCCGTCGATGTTGACCAGTTTCCCGTCCATGGTAACGGCGTTGCTGCTCAAGAAGAAGTAATCGGCGGAAAACGCTTCACGGAAGAGCCTCTTCTGTTCATCAGGGTCCTTGGCGTTGTCCCGGTCCAGGCAGTTGTAAGGACCTTGCCGCAAGGCGTCCTTTAATCCCATCTCTTCCATCGTCATCGATCCGCCCCATCCCGCGGTGGCGTTGTCGGGGACCATGTCGAGGATCGCCTGCAGCGCCTCTTCTTTTGTCGCAAAGTAGAGCCCTTTGATGTTCCGTTTCTCAAATTCTTTGATGATTTTTTCTGCCGTCAATTTATAGTATTCTTTTTTCGGTTCCATACCGGATACGATAGCACATATTGGAAGGGTTGGAAAAGTCATTCACTTTCGTGCCCTGCTCCCGGCCCCGAGTAAAGGGGCATCTTGTGCAATTGTCTCTTGCTACATTCCTTCGTACACGTTTTTTCGATGACCGATGCGGATGATAAGAATAATCATTTCGTTCCGCTTTTGACGATAAATTATTCGATAGTTCCCCACACGAAGACGATAAAGGTCTTTCATGGTACTTTTTAGCGGGACAATATCGTTTTTTAGTGCGGCAGGATCCGCAGCCAGAATTTCAAGTTTCTTTTTTATTATAATCTGATGCGGACGGTCGATCTTTTGTAACTCTTTTGCCGCGTTAGCGTCAAATATGAGAGAAAACACTATTCAAGGTCCAGTTCTTTCCAGACTTCCTCCGCGGAAATTGTCTCGGATTTACCTGCTTCCAAATCGGCAAGTCGTTTTTCAGCTACTTTAACGTCAAGATAGTCAAAAAAGGTGGTCAAAGAAGATTCCACAATATGACTCTTTTTGGTATTAAGCTCGGAAGCAACTTCATCGAGTTCCTCCAAAATGTGTTTGTCTATGGTAAATGTTGTACGGATTCGTTTCATATAATCTTCGTCCAGTATTATATGAATAATTATATTGATAATTAGTGGAGTCGTCAAGCATGCAGGAGCGATTCCCTACAGCTTGCTTTTGAAATTACTGGAGCGAAAGAAGATTAATCGGAGAATACAATATATAATATCAGAGTCGAAATTGATATAAGGAGGGGCCTTTCATGGCAAAAAAACCGAATATTGTGGTCATTTTAGTGGATGATATGGGTTACGGCGATTTCAGCCGTTTTAATGAGGGAAGATCGAGTACCCCTGTTTTGGATGAGTTTATCGACGAATCGGTCTGTTTTTCGCATCAGTATACGGCGTCCCCGGTATGTAATCCGTCCCGGGCGGCCTTGCTTACCGGCCGTTATCCTCACCGTACCGGTTCACTGGATACGCTGGAATGGCGGGGACTGGAACGTCTCGGCTTGTGGGAGACGACTTTGGCCGATATTTTGAAACACGAAGGGTACACTACCGGGCTTGTCGGGAAGTGGCATCTTGGTTCCTACGGCGACCGGTATCACCCCACTAAACGGGGTTTCGATGAGGCTGTCTGTTTCCGCGGCGGAATGCACGATTATTACCGCTGGCGACTGGATTACAACGGATCGATACGATACGCGGACGGACGCTACCTCACCGATCTGTTTACCGACGAGGCTGTCGGTTTTATCGAACGGCACGGGAAAGATGATAATCCTTTTTTCCTCCATCTGACATACAACGCGCCCCATACCCCGCTTCAGGCACCGGAAGAGGAGGTTCGGCCGTTTTTCGACAAAGGGACGTTTACACCGGGGGTTTCCATCCTCTATGGAATGATCCACAGAATGGATACAGGCGCGGGACGGGTGCTCCAAGCACTTAAAGACACCGGAGCCGCGGAAAATACCATCGTCCTTTTCTCGAGTGACAACGGCCCTCAGTTCGGCGGCGAAGGGGATTTTAAGCTGGACCGGTATAACTGCCAACTCCACGGTGCAAAAGGGAGCGTGTACGAAGGCGGGATTAGGGTGCCCGGTATTCTCAGCTGGCCCGGCGGTGGGATCGGTCCGGGCAGCGAAGCTGGAGCACGGGGTAAATCGGGAACGAGCGGCGGTATTGGCGGCGGCCGGGAGATTGCCGATACCGTCCATTTCTGTGACTGGCTCCCGACCCTGCTCGAATTGGCCGGAATAGAGTATCCCGGAGAAAGCTTTCAGCATGATGCCCTTCCTCTGGACGGTCGGAGCATTGCCCCTCTGCTGCGAGGGGAGAAGCCGGACCAGGACCCGGTCCGTTTCTGGCAGTGGACGCGCTATCAACCGGTACCCTACTGCAACGCTGCGATGCGTGACGGAGACTGGAAACTGGTCCATCCCGCGCTGCAGGAGTACTTGCAAATTACCTACGACGATATAAAATGGCTTGCGGTTTCAATGTACGGACCTGAACATTTCGAACAATGCGGCATCCTGCCGACTCTCTACCCGGGAGCGGGGGCCGTCGAGTTCCATCATAACGAATATGAGCCGGGGAAAACGGTCGGCACACCACAGGTAAGCAGGGAGGAGCTTCTCAAAATGCTTCCGGAACCTGAGCTCTATAATATTCGCGAAGATCCGCTGGAATTGACCAACCTCGCGGACCGGGAACCGCAACGGCTTAAGAAAATGCAGGCCTCTCTCGAACAGTGGTTCACGGGTGTGGAGGCCGAACGAACGCGACATCAATCTGAACAAGGGTAACGGAATTATACGAGCAGCGCGCCGCCGCTCCGTCTATGTTCCCCTCTGTCTATAATCGCAGAGAACGATGACGATGCAGAAAAACATTTTGACCGAGGTTGTTTCGGGAGTATGGTTTTCAAGATAGTGACTGAACGTTTCAAGGGGGGGCGTTTTATTCTCCCTAAGAGGAGCGTGCAGCAAATCAACCATTGTTTTCGATATTTTAGTATCGCGGACCAATTCGGTCTCCATGGTGATCGCTTCCTCGTGAAAAAGCTTCTCCATGATGGGGTGGATAAAGGTAAATCCTTCCTCCTTATCGTTGTTGTAATCTCTTAAAAAACGATAGAAGGTTTCGCCGGAACCGCACAGAGTAGCAATCGCCGTATACAACTCATCATAGACAGGAGGAGCGAGCTCCGGTTCCTCCGTTTTTTCAATAAGAATCGACAGGTTCGACAGATCGTCCATCTCAACCAAGGCGTTCGCTCCGTGGATGACCAGCCTGGGGTTCTTCTCTTCCCGAAAAAGAGAGATGATTCTCGGATAATACTCGGTATCGTTCAATTGCGCCAACGCCACCATGCATTTCCCCTTAAGGAACGGATCGCCCGATTCAAGGCTCCTCCGCAAATGGGGGACAGCTTCGACAATACCGCGTTCGCCTAAGATTTCAGCGGCCACCCAGGCGGAAGTGTACTCTCCCCGGTCCAGCTCTTCGATGAGGGCGTTGATGGTGTTTTCTTTAAAATCAATTTGGCGCAGCGCTTGGAGGGCGTGGACCCGGACCGAGAGACGGGGAGAGGAGTAGAGAAAACCTGTTATGGTCGACTCGGAGAGATGTGAGCCGGTGCGCCCCAGCTTTACCAAGTTATCGACGTCTGTCGTTACATCGGGGCTCTGTTCGATACGGTTCATGATGAAGAGGGCCCGCATGTCCCTCGGGGAGAGCAGCAGGCTCAGAATATTTCGCACCTTCCATTCGCGCAGTTTGTCCAGGTTAAAAACGAGAAAGAAAAAGGGAATGAGGACGATGATGATGATCCGAAAGTAGGTCCGATAAATATCCAAACCGGTGATTGGAGAGGATTGCAAAACCTTGAGTATCGATCCTCCCAAGGCGGAGCCGGCGAGACCCGCGGCGGCACCGGTAAACATCCGGGAGAAAAGTGAGGTCCCAACCCGGTCTTTTTCCTCGGTAACCGTCAGGAAGTAGTGTCCTGTTGTTATAATAATTCCTGTTTTACAAAAGCCCGCCACGAAAAAGGCCAACCCCGCCGGGAAAATATAGAGTATGTCGGGAGCAAGCGCCCACCAGGCCGCGATAATAAAGAAGCCGAAAACGTAGAGAATAAGAAGAGGACGCGGTCCGACGCGGTCGGAGAGAATGCCGTTGATGAGGGAAGAGATGATGCCTCCCGCGAGAAGAAGCAGGGTAAACATAAGCGCGCCGTGATCGCTGATGCCGTAACCGTTTTTCAGTGTAATGACCGCGAAAGGGATAACGACAGACCAGGCGACAAACGCTGCCGCCCACGCGAAAAAGATTTTTCGGTAACGTTTTTTGTTCCACAGGGTCCGCAGCGCGTGTCCGACCGGCTTTTCGGCGGAACGGGAGGGGGTTTGCGATTCCGGTGCCTTTATGAGTCGGGTGCTCGCGTAGATGCCCAAAACGCAGCCGATACCTATGGCAAGCTGATATACCCAGATCGTCCCGATAAACCGCATCATGAAGATGACTGCTACCATTGTGGCAAAATAGGTGGATTGTGAACGGACGAAGTTCCCGGAGATAAACTTTCCCCGGTCCCGGACGGTGGTTATCTCTCCGATAATTGGAGAGTTACCGACTAAGCCGATGCTCCGAAAAAAAGCGAAACCGAAACCACCGGTCAAAACGGTGGCGGCAACCATCCACTGCGGCCCGATATTCCGTAAAAAGGGGGCAGCAACCAGGAGAGAGGCGGAAACGTAGCGCATGAACCATCCGAAACCCCACGTGCGTGCCGCTCCGTATTTCCGAATCGCTATTTTCCCGAGGATCATAAACGGCATGGTCAGATGCATAAACGAGGCGAGAAGTGCCAGCTGCGGATCGGTCAGACCGTTTCGAATGCCATAGAGGATAAGCAGATCGTTCATCAGGACCGCAACCGAGACGCCGTTCAAGGCAACAAATCGCTGAATCAGCTTTTTCCCGTACTGACGCTGCGACCCTGATAGTTGTTCCGGGAATTGATCGGGACTTTTCATTATTGTTTTCTACTTTATGCCATCTTTGGAGGAGGGGCAAGTGGAACCACTATGCTACCGGCCGGCGTATTGAATGATGCCGTATTTACCATTGTTGCGCCAGGTTCGCTCTTTTTCATCGAGCCGTTCAGCCTGCCCGGGTTTAAGGCCGATCAAACAGTCG